>CAZNEF010000001.1:0-4198 GCA_964572235.1 uncultured Candidatus Saccharibacteria bacterium
AGGGCATGGGGACATTGGCGACAATATGACCCAAAAAACGGAGGCGTGGCCCAAAGCTCAGGAGGCCAAAAATAAGGATCATCCAAAACCAGAGAGCTGTATTTTTTGGCATCTTTTTAATTTTGAAAAGACTAATGATGAGGGCGACGATGGTGACGAGGCTCAAATTAATGCTGCCCTCGACGATATCGAGACGATCACGGCTCCAAAACCATTCGGTCAAGTGGCCGAAGTGCCAAATTTGGTTGGGGATAAAGGCGGAAAGGATATCGGCGCCGTAGTCGAGTGAGTTGTGGGCGCCGAGAAAGAGATCGTGGTTGTTGGCGCGAATGAGGGCGAGCGGCAGTGGAGCGACGCTAATCAGCGTCAGAACAGTGAAGAGGGCGAGCGGTTTTAGGGTTGTTGGTAAAATCTGTTTAGTAAAGAGCATATAGCCGAAGATGATCACAGCGGCGATGACGGCGAAAAGGAGATAGTAAAAGTCAGTCAGTCCGAGAATGGCGAGCAGGACGGCCGCGGCCGTGGCGTTAAGATAGCTCGGTTTTTGCAAGAGTTGCCACCAGACCAAAAGGAAAAGCGGCAGCCACTCGAGGCTAATGAGGTTCATATGGCCAATACCGTGGGCGAAATGATAGCTCGAGAAGGTGAAGACGAAACCGCCGAAAAGGCTGCCGAGGTAACTTTTGGAAAAGGCATGGCAGAGCCAAAAGGTGGTCAGGCCAGTCGCGACGAAGGCGAAAATGACGATGAGATTGTAGGTTTGAACGAGCGACAGGAAGGGTAAGAGGAGGCTGGCCATCAGGCCGTTCGATGGGTTGAGGGTATGGCCAAGGAGCGTCGTGCCATATGGGAAGTGGAGGACGGTAGTGTAGTAAAGTGCCTGGTGACTACTAATGGCTCGATTGACCCACCAAAGGTTCCAGGCGTTTTGAAAACCGTCGCCGGCATCGCCAAAGAAGGCGTTCGAGAAGTGGCTGATCCACGGGTAGGTGAAAAGACAGAAAAATGCCAGGTAGATGAGGCCGGGGATGAGAGCGAAGATGAGGCGGCGGCGGGCGGCGGCTGTCATTTATTTGTACTACTTAGGATGATGCTTTATGTCTAGTAGAATATAAATATCTTCCTTAATTAAAAAATAAAACCGAACACTACGATCAACTCTTGCCTGCCATATAGCCTCCTTCTCATGATACTTTTTGGCGTGCAGCGAAGGGTGACGGATATCTTTCAGAAGAAACTCTACTTGTTTCGCGAATTTCTGTTTAATATTGTCTGGAAGTTTTTTGATACTTGCCTGAAATGTCGCTGTATAACGAAGATTCATATCTATAGAGAGCTCATTAACTCGTCAACTGACCTATAGACCTGACTAACTTCACCTTGCCTTACATCATTAAGGGCTTGCTGAAGGCTACGGTCAAGCTCCGATCCTTCCCGTTTCGCGGCACGGCTAAGCAGTTCCTCGTATTCCTTTTTCGGGATAATGACGAGATCATCATTTTGATACTGTTTTTTGGGGATCATGATCGGCTTCATATATTTATCCTACTTGAAATACATCCAACTGAAAATGCTCTATATATCACAATTTACTGGGAAGGGAGTAAATAAATTTAAAACTCGTTAGGAGATGCCTATAGTTGCTATCATCTATTTTTTTCTGACGGAGCAATGCTCTAGTGAGCGATGATATTGTATATATTACCATCAACTGTAGTTTTTGTATATTTAGCCCTTTCCTATATGACAATAGGTAGAATCCAATGGCGGAGAGGCAGGGATTCGAACCCTGGAAGCCCTTTCGAGCTTAACACGTTAGCAGTGTGCCCCGTTCGACCACTCCGGCACCTCTCCATAAGCAGAAATAACGAGCTGTCGCGAATCAAACAAGTTTCGTGTATCGCAACATGAGCCAAGTATAACAGGTTCAAAAAGCTTTGCAAGTCTTAAGGTTTTTCCTAAGAGGCTGCTAAATTAAGCTCCATAACAGTCTCTAAGACTGCGCGGTCGTATCGTCTTTTTTCGGCATAAAATTTAAGGCGGCCGAGTTAATACAGTAGCGTTGCCCCGTTGGCGTCTGTGGCGCGTCGTCGAAGAGGTGGCCAAGATGGCCGCCGCAACGTTTGCAGATGACTTCGGTGCGCGCCATGCCGAAAGCATTATCTTCACGCAGTTCAACCTGCTCGCGATTTTTCGGGTCGTAAAAACTGGGCCAGCCGCTGCCCGAATCAAATTTCGTATCCGAGGCGAAGAGCTCGTTGCCACAGGCGACACAAACGTACATGCCATGTTCGTCATGGTGATAGTATTGACCGCTGCCGGCCGCTTCAGTGCCCTTTTGACGTAGCACATTGTACTGCTCCGGTGTCAGCGAGTTGCGCCACTCGTCATCGCTTTTGCGAATTTCGTCCATCTTGACTCCTTTATTTTTCCTTACTCCCTTCCCAGTAAATCGTGATATATATAACCTTCTCATTTGGTGTCTTTCTGCGTCAGAACCTCCGTTCCTTGTTCACCGTACTTTAAGTACGGCACACTCTGGTACTCGGTTCTTCCTTGAAATACATCCAACCGAAAATGCTCTATATATCACAATTTACTGGGAAGGGAGTAAACGATTCAACCGTCATCTTCAGCCCTTCCTCTAAACTGAAGTGTGGCGTCCAACCAAGCTCTACCTTCGCCTTACCATGAGCGAGCGCCAGCCGCTCCGGGTCACCTTTTTTGGCCGGGCCGTGGGTTGGGGTGATCGCCCGCCCGGTCAGCCGATTCAACTGCGCGTAAATTGTAAGTAGCGGCACCTCAACTTCAGTCCCAATATTGAGTGAGCCGATAAATTTCGATTGGAGAGCGAGGCGATTGGCGGAAACGACATCGTCAATATAAATATAGTCGCGTGTTTGCTGCCCCGTGCCATTGATTGTCGGCGTCCGGTCGGCGAGCAGCGCCTCGGTGAAAATGGCAATCACGCCGGACTCACCATGGGCGTCCTGGCGCGGTCCGTAAACATTCGCGTAGCGCAAACTAATCGTCGAAAGCCCGGCGACGACGGCATAGGCATGCAGATAGTGCTCGACAGCGAGCTTCGAAACACCATAGGGCGCAATCGGTTGGCCAATAAAGTGCTCTTTGTAGGGCAGCTCACTTGGTGCCTCGCCGTAAACGGCACTTGTCGAGGCGAAGATAAAGCGCTGACAGCCATACTTTATAGCCAAGTCGAGGAGCTGTAATGACCCAAGAATATTAATCGTCGCGTCCTCAACTGGGAACTCGACGGAACGGCGCAGGAATTTTTGCGCGGCGTGGTGATTGATCGCCTCTGGTCGTTCACGCTCAAAAACCGTTTCCAGCGCCGGGCGATCGGTAATGTCAACTCTATAAAATGTGGCTTTCGGGTTAAGGTTGGCTTTTTGGCCGACGGAAAGATCATCGACAACGACGACATCGTGACCCTCGGCAATATAGTGATCGGCAACGTGACTGGCAATAAAGCCAGCGCCACCGGTAACGAGAATTTTCATGCCCGTCCAATCGAGGCATAACGAAAACCGAGCGTCGCCATTTTGCTTGGATCATAGATGTTGCGACCATCAACGATATTCGGTATGGCCATTGCTGCTTTGACAGCCGCTAAATCGATCCCGGCAAATTCAGGCCATTCGGTGATGATTACTAGTAAATGCACCCCGGCGACCGCCTCAAGCGGCGTGGCCGCGTAGGTAATGTCGGGTAAAAGTGTCTTGGCGACCGTGGTGGCGACCGGATCAAAAGCGATCACCGAGGCACCGCGTGCCTTGAGGGCCGCGATAATCTCCAGACTTGGCGCCTCGCGCATATCGTCCGTGTTAGGCTTGAAGGCCAGCCCCCAGACGGCGACCTTTTTACCTTTCAAGTCGTTGGTTAGCTGATCGACTTTCGGCATTATAATCGTCTTTTGTTTTTGATTCGTTGTCTCGACAGCTTCGAGAATGCGTAGCGGCACGCCATGCTCCTGACCAATATGAACGAGGGCTTTGACGTCCTTGGGGAAACAGGCACCGCCGTAGCCGACACCGGCGTCCAGAAAAGCGCGTTGACCAATGCGGGCATCGTAGCGCATACCTTCGGCGACCTTGGTGATATCGGCACCGACAGCCTCGCAGAGTTGGGCGAGGGCATTAATAAAGGAGATCGAGGTGGCGAGATAGGCGTTCGAGGC
>CAZNEF010000002.1:0-5105 GCA_964572235.1 uncultured Candidatus Saccharibacteria bacterium
GAAGGCATCCTCAGCTTTCTCGCGCACGACATCTTCCACCTTCACGCCCTGCGGCTCGAAAAGCTCAACCGAGATCTGCTCTAAGTTATGCCCGAGGATCTCGTTGATCTAACGTAGCTTGTTCTCGTTCTTGGTGGCGAAAAATTCTGGATACATGTAGATTATCCTAATTTTGTCATAGTGCGGAATAACTCCTGTGTTGTTAATCGCAGAGCCATCAGACTCAAAACCGCCTAGAGACCATTTTGCTTGGCCCCCTTCCAGCGCCTGTATATCTCATCGAGCGAGATGTCGCGCCAGGTCTTGCTTTCGCCTTGCAGTTGGTCCTCGATGAATTGGCATCTGACGAGGTATTTGTTTACGTTTCTCTTCATTACCTCATCGGGATGCATATCGCAGGCATTCACGAAATCAATCGCTTTTTGCATCAATACAACCGCCGGCGCGAGAAGCGGATCAGCGGAAGATCTCGTCTCAAACGATCGGAAACCCTCCTCGAAGTCTTGGAAAGCCGAGCGCGTTTCCTCGAGGAGCAATCGCCGTGTGGATGTCTCTCCTTGTTGTGAAAGTGCAGTGTTGAGTCTAGGAAACACCCTGTTCATATCAAGTTTCGCATGACGCAAAACATTGATAGTGCCAAAGATCACATCGGTGGCTTCGTCACAGAGATGCTCCATCGAGTCCTCGCCGACTTCAAACTTGTCCAAGGCTTCGGAGAGTTCGCGCATCTCATCAGCCGAGCGATCAAAGGCGAGGCGCGCTGTAGCAAAATCGAAACCGACTTCAGCCGACTTTGCCTGTGCCTCAAAGGCGATCTCCATGGGCGACTCTGTTTCCAGTCGCTTAAGGAGCTGGTGGGCGAAAAATGCGTCGGTACTCGTCAACTGGTTAGCTCCTTTCCTGGAGGCGGACAACGCCATAGAGTCACCGATTGACTCTTTTGAGAGTTTACTCTAGTTTAGGCGCTAACTATTGATTTCTTCTGAAATGGACTCTACTCTAATTAGACAATTTATGCAATGGCATGAGGGCGACGCGGCATCTCTCCCCTTGAACTCCTTCTGCCGCACCGTTCAAGCGGGAATACCGGCACGTCACTGCTCTGTGTAGACGTTATATCATTGGCAGTTTTTAAAAATTCTTGTAAAATGAATTTAGGAAATGTTGCTGATTACCCGCTCAAAAATCACGAGGTCCAATTTGGTGCCGGGAAGAGGAGTCGAACCTCCATGGGTTGCCCCGCCAGCTCCTAAAGCTGGTGCGTCTGCCATTTCGCCACCCCGGCCTAAACTCATTGTACCGTAATTTTATAGAACTCATTGCATATCTCTATTAGGATCGAAACAGGAGAAAATTGAGGCGAAAATAAAAAACAATTCGTCAGCGTATCTCGATATGTTTCCTCATTGTTTTTTATTTGTAGCCATCATTTCTACTGTTGCAGTTACCAATGAGATATGCAATGGGTTCATGATAAAGAGGCGTCAGGGCCACGATTAAGCGCGGCGCGTAAAGCCAGCGAAAGCCCGTCGGCAATCACGGTGCTGGCCGACCGCCTTGCGGCCTGTATGAGATCTATATCAGATAATGAGGCTAGTTTCAAGTCGGAAAGCCCGGACTGCGTCAGGCCGGTCAACTGGCCAGGACCACGCAGTTTTAAGTCAAGCTCAGCCAGTTCGAAACCTGAGGTCATAGTCGTGAAGGCGCGCAAGCGCTCAGTTACGACCGAGTTTTGATTGTCTGAAAAGACAAAGCAGTACGATTGGTGTTCGCCTCGACCAACGCGACCACGAAACTGGTGAAGCTGAGCCAGACCAAATCGATCAGCGCCCTCAATGATAATGACCGAAGCGTTTGGGATGTCGATGCCGACCTCAATCACGGCCGTGGCGACCAAAATATCGATCTCGCCACCCTTGAAGGCACTCATAATCGCGGCCTTTTCGCTTGACTTAAGTTTGCCGTGAATTAAGCCAATCCGTAAATCAGGGAAAATGTGTTTACGTAACTTTTCGTACTCAGCAATAGCCGCTCGTTTCTCCTCAAGACCTAAGTCAAGCTGTCCCTTCGACTCCTCGCTCGATGAGACAAGTGGACAAACGACAAAGGCTTGACGGCCAGACCTAATCTGTTGGCGCATGAACTCGTATGTCTCGTGACGTTGCTTTGAACCGGTAAAGCGGCTGACGACTGGTTTTCGACCCGTTGCGATGCTTTGGAGTAATGAAAAATCGAGATCACCATAGATTGTGAGCGCTAAAGTCCGAGGAATTGGTGTCGCCGTCATGGCTAAAAAGTGGGGGACTAAGCGTGTGTTTTGGACCAGATGATTACGTTGTCTGACCCCAAAACGGTGTTGCTCGTCGACGATAATCAGTCCAAGTCGATCAAAATGAACCTTTTCTTGAATCAGGGCTTGCGTACCAATCACAAAGTCATATTGATTAATATTTGGTCCAACTTTTGCCGACGTCGATCCGCTTAAGAGGGCGATTCGCAGCTGAGGTAAAAATTGGCTACAGGTTTGATAGTGTTGTTGGGCTAAAATTTCTGTTGGTGCCATCCAAACAACCTGATAGCCAGCGCCAGTCACGGCGATCGCGGCCAATGCGCCAACCACTGTTTTGCCGCTACCAACATCACCCTCTAAGAGCCGGTTCATCGGCCGGGACTTGGCCACATCCTGAATGATTTGCCAGCCCGCTCGGCGTTGCGAGTCGGTGAGTGGAAATGGTAAGTTAGCCGTAAAATTCTTAATCGCCTCGATATTGCTTGGACACGATGGTGCTGAGACCTCTGCCAAGTCGGCTTTAGTTTGTTGAATCCGCAAGAGAAGTAAAAAAAGCTCGTCGAAGGCGAGACGGTGCTTAGCCGCTTTTACCTCGTCAATTGAATTGGGAAAGTGCATGCTAACTATGGCCGCAGCCTGGTCCATAAGCCTGTTCTTATTTATAACATCCCGAGGTAACCAGTCAAGCTGGGACTGCATAAACGGCCGTAGCTGGTAGACAAGTTTACGGATGACTTTACTACTAAGTCCGACCGTTTCACTATAAATGGGAACGATTTTACCCTCCCGTTCAATTGTTGGTGAGACCATAGCCAGTTGACCGTGATAGTCACGCTCAACTTTACCGGCAAAGAGGTAACGCGCTTCTGGCTTCAGAAGACGAATCAGAAATGGCTGGTTGAACCAAACGAGCTTGAACTGACCGCTTTGATCGCTAACAACGGCATGAGTCAGCTTCATATGCTGTCGAGGCGAAAGTACATTCTCAACCGATATAATGCGACCCTCGATAATTTGATGCTCACCAGACGTGATATCGGCGATTAAGCGTGGATTTGTAAAGTCCTCATAACGACGGGGCCAATTGTACACTAAGTCACCGACTGTTTTTAGTTCCAACGATTCAAGCCTTGCCATTACTTTTTCACCAACGCCATGGAGGCCGACGAGCGCTGTATCGAAAGTCATGTGCTGATCATAACATTTATCTTGTGGATAAGCAGGGTCATTAGTCCTGATAACAGATTGGGGTTCGTATCAGGTTCGAACCTATTGACAGCCCAATCCCTATCACCTATGATCAGGTTGATAGTATTTTCAGTTCTCAGAGAGGAGGTGAATGGAGCATGGCTTACAGTCATAAGTCGCAGAAGAGTGGGGAAACCTACTACTTACACTCCAAAACCGTAACCTTGCGCGGCGGTCGTCAGCAAACAATCTATTTCTTTGCGCGCGATGTCCGTGATGGTTCCCTAGATGCCGTTCCGGCCGGTTATATGGTCGTCGAAAACAGTCGTACCGGTCTTCCAATGTTAAAACGTAGCGCCTAGTGTGCTCGATTCACTAACTAAAAATAGCCTAAGCGATTAGGTTATTTTTAGTAGAAAAACGAAAACGCCAACAGCTCGAGCCGAACTACTGGCGTGACATTTTTACTGATTGTCTTGCTTCACTTTGGGCTGAGGGTGATTCGCGAGTAACTTTTCCCTCACCTCGTCCTCGATCGCTCTGAGGCGCTCTAGCATGGCACTGACCTGCTCGTCTAAGCTGGTTTTCTCTGGGCTGACCACCGTTTCTCCCTTTCGATACCGCACAAGATCTCGTCAATAGATAATGACATATAGGCTCGATTTTGTCCACGACGGGTTGACGATTCGAGCAATCAGCGCTAAACTTGCTTAAACGTATGCCTACGAAGCGTTCGGACATATTATTTACACTCCTCACAGTGGCTACCGACTTTTTGATGGTCTTGTCGGCATTTTGTGTGGCCTATTTCGCCCGTTCGCAGGCGAACATCCTCCAGATTGTCTATCTATGGCCATTCCAGGACTATTTGCGCTTCGTATTGCTGATGTTGCCCTTCTGGCTGGTCATCTTTGCTCTAACCGGTCTCTATGCGATGCAGCCAAGCCGCTCGAACTGGGGCGCCTTTAGCAAGGTCTTCGTGGCTGTTTCAGCCGGGATTACATTTTTTGTCGTCTGGGTTTTCTTATCGAGGACCCTTTTCTTTTCTCGTTTGATTGTGGTCTGGGCCTGGATCTTGGCTATTATCTTTGTCTTTATCGGCCGCTTACTGATTGGCGCTTTTCAGCGCTGGCTTTTTCGCTATGGTATCGGAACCCACACGGTCATCATTATTGGACAAACAGAGACAGCGGAGACTTTGAAGCAAGAGCTGGAACAACACCATGAGTTTGGTTATCAGGTCATCAACGGTCTCATTAAGCCAAATCTTGAGGCCTTGAAAACCTTTTTGGCGCGTCGATCCGATATTGATGAGATTATCGTCGCTGACTCAGAGCTGGCCTCCAGTGAAGTCCTTGAATTAATCGCCCTGGCCGAAGAGCATAATATTGCTTTCCGCCTCGTGCCCAACCTTTTTGAGGTCAAAAGCACGAATGTCGATATTGAAACACTAGCCGCTATCCCACTCATTGCTTACCGGCGGACACCACTTCACGGCTGGGCTGGTGTGGTTAAACGCATTTTCGATATCGTTGTCTCATTTATCGCCCTCGTAATTTTGAGCCCGGTTTTTCTGCTCATCGCCCTATTGGTTAAGCTCGACTCATCTGGGCCAATCTACTACAGA
>CAZNEF010000003.1:0-2131 GCA_964572235.1 uncultured Candidatus Saccharibacteria bacterium
GGCGGCATTCCGCAATGGTTGACTGACATTGTCGAAGCAAAGCATGTCTATACAGTTGCGGCATGGCAGTCTGAAGCGCTATGCGTTATCGACGATATTTTTTCGCGGGGCAAACTACCCATTATTGTCGGCGGTACGGCACTCTACGTCACGGCGTTATTGAATGGTTACGATTTGCAAGCGCCGAGCCAGCGTCACCCAATCAATAGCCATCACGCAGACGGTAAAAATAAGACAAAAAATCCGCCGAACTGGGAGACGCTCATTATAGCCATTGATTGGCCGAGGGCTATACTTTACGAGCGCATCGATAAACGGCTTGAAGATCGACTGGCCCTCGGGCTAATTGAAGAGATTAGGTTACTTCGCCAGCAAGTTCCCGACGAGCGCTTAGAACAGTTTGGCCTTGAGTATCGATACCTTACACGCTATCTCGCCGGAAACATATCCCGCGATCAGGCCATTAAGCAACTAAAATCGGCGATTCATAACTTTGCGCGCCGTCAACTCGCCTGGTGGCGACATCACGGTCACGTTGTCTGGGTGAGAAGTACTGATGAGGCCGCTACGCGTGTCCGTAAATTTCTCGCCTATTGAACGTTTTCGGGGTTGATTGTCCGACCATGATGTTTCTTCATGTTTTTGACACGTAATCGCGCAATTTCAGTTTCAAGCTGGGCCACGGCATCGGAGTGGGCGATGTCATCCTTCGCCTGCCTAGCCATGCGCTGTGCTTCCTGGCGGGCCGCCTCAATTTTTAATTCATCAAGCTCATCAGCCCGCTCGGCCGTCGTAGCCATCACCTTAAGCACGTTGTGACTAATTTCGGCAAAGCCACCGCTGGTCGCTAAGTGCTCCATACGATCGTCACTGTCCCCTTTCTGTCGCCGCAAGGATATAACACCTGGTACAATCAATGTCACTAAAGGCATATGATTGGGTAAAATACTAATTTGTCCATTCGCCGAGGGTAAAATCGCCTCATAAATCTCCTCAGACAACGCGGTCCGCTCGGGCGTAATTAAGGAAAACTTGATCACGCCTTCCTCACTTGTTCAATCGTCCCCTTCATGTAAAAATCTTGCTCGGAGATAGTGTCGTATTCGCCGGCAAGCAAGGCCTTAAAGCTAGCGATCGTCTGCTCGCGCGGTACGTACTGACCGGGTGTACCGGTAAACTGTTCGGCGACAAAGAATGGTTGTGAAAGAAAGCGTTGAATTTTACGGGCTCGGGCAACCAGTAATTTGTCCTCGGCGGAAAGCTCCTCCATGCCTAAAATCGCGATAATGTCCTGTAGGTCCTTGTAGCGCTGCAAAACAAGCTGAACTTCACGGGCAACGCTATAATGTTCCTCGCCAACAACCAATGGATCAAGAATCGTTGACGATGGGTCGAGCGGGTCAACGGCCGGATAAATCGCCAGTTCCGAAAGCGCCCGACTGAGTACTAGGGTTGAATCAAGGTGGGCAAAGGTTGTCGCCGGCGCCGGATCAGTCAAGTCGTCAGCTGGTACGTAGACGGCTTGAACTGAGGTAATTGAACCTTTTTTAGTCGAGGTAATCCGCTCTTGGAGCTGTCCCATCTCACTACCAAGGGTTGGCTGATAGCCAACCGCGGAGGGCATACGGCCAAGTAAGGCCGAAACTTCAGAGCCAGCTTGCGTAAAGCGGAAGATATTATCGACGAAGAATAGGACATCGCGTCCCTGATCGCGCCAATACTCGGCCTGGGTGAGGCCGGTTAAGGCGATGCGCAGCCGTGAGCCGGGTGGTTCATTCATCTGACCAAAGACCATCGATGTTTTATCGATAACCCCGGATTCGGTCATTACAAGATACAGGTCGTTACCATCGCGTGTCCGTACACCGACACCGGCGAAAACTGAGTAGCCACCATGTTCAGCGGCAATATTGCGGATTAGCTCTTGAATTATCACTGTCTTGCCGACACCGGCCCCACCAAAAAGACCAACCTTGCCACCTTTGAGAATCGGACAGATCAAATCAATAACTTTAATGCCCGTTTCGAGAATTTCGGTTTTCGTCTCTTGTTCATCGAAAGTCGGCGCCGGTTGGTGAATGCCACGCCGCTCGGCCTTGACGAGTTGGGGCTTGCCGTCGATCGTCTCACC
>CAZNEF010000004.1:0-2361 GCA_964572235.1 uncultured Candidatus Saccharibacteria bacterium
GTTCTGGTATGACTGTAGCTGGCATTAGCCCGAATAAGGCAAAGGACGGTGATCTTGGCGTCAGCGTTGGCGTCAAAGGGGCCTACAGCTCAGTGGCGAATTTCTTTCGCGCGATCAACGAAAATCTCCGGCCGGTATCGATCCAGAGCATCACCGTCTCGGCTGGCACCGAGAAGGAGGCCGGTGTGCTGACATTGAACTTAAACGCTAATTTCGCCTTTAACGGCACAAGTTTACCTAGCCCGGTGCCTGGTGCGACGGAAACCCCATAGGAGTCACTCATGAACTCGACGAAAACGGCCACCATTGAACTTGTCATGGGATTGGTGATCTGTCTGGTTGTCGCCGGATACTACGGCTACTTGATTATCACGAATCAAAAGCTACCGGCGGCAGTACCACCGCCGACTGCCGGCGCGTTCACCCTTGATGAGCCGACCCTTCTCGATATTCGAACCAAAACAATCAACGGCAATCTGCCGATTACGGTTAACGAGTCAGAAGTCAATAATCCACAACCGTTTAGGCAATAATGGCCCAACTCACAGCCCCTACTGCAACGCCGAGTGGCGCGCTAACGATTCTGCCGATCCTAGTCTCTCAGGGTGTTTTGGCGACCTCGCAGGTCGGCTCGATTCCGAACGCCAGCGATAACGCTTCGATCGAGCTCTATATTCGTCTTAATCACATGGCGAGTGAGGAGCAGATTTTACGCGCCTACGCCACTCTTTATGGTATTCCCTTTATGCATCTCAAAAATCGTCAGGTCAAGCCGGAAATTTTGCGGCTTATCCCTGAGCTCGTCGCCCGTCGATATGATATTGCCGCCTATGACCGCCAAGGTGACACGCTTTTTGTGGCCCTAACCACACCGCGGCGCTTTCAAACGATCTCCAGCCAAGGTCTGCTGCATCGTCTACAACATGACCTAAAGCTCAAAATTGCCCCAGTTTTAGTGCCACTCGAGGATATACGCGCCCTTTTTATCGGTTACGAGGCGAATCATTTGGTGACTGGCGAAAGTGGATCGCCACATGAGCCAACGGCTTCAGTTTTACCGACGCTACCCAATACCTCATATCCGGCAGTCTCACTTGTTAATCAAAAGGTGGCGGCGACAATTTTACAGCGAGTGCCGCTTGAAGTCGCCTCGCATTATCAGTTTGCTGCCTTTGCCGAACCGCGGCCGTCTTATTTTCTAATCGCTGCCCTTGATCCAGCCGGCAAGGCAACGCAGCAGGTTGTCGCCTACCTGCAAAAGCATAATGCGATTACGGTGACGCTCTACCAGACTGACGCGGCCAGCCTTGCTGCCGTGCTCAAACAGTATCCGAATCAAGCGGCTGTTAAGGTCGGTGGGGCAGAATCGACCCGGCTCCCCGGAGAGGCGTCTCCTATGCTTTCGGCAGAGCATCTGGCCGCCCTTAACCCAATCAAGATGGGCACAATAAATGACGTGGCCGCCGCACAACCGGGCGCTTCATCACTAATCGACGATACGATCCCCGAGATTACCGCCGATCAGGTGATTACGGGCGAGCAAAATCTTGGTACCTATTTAGCCGCCGCCGCTTCAGCGACACCGACAGTGAGTGATGAGAATCGGCTCGACACTTTTATCGGCGAACTGCGGACGGTCCAGGACCTCATTAAGGTCGTACGCTCAGGCAATATCCCGAAAATGGTCGCGGCTATCGTCACTTTAGCTATTAGTTTACGTGCCTCTGACGTTCACTTGGAGGCGGAGAAGAATAAGATCCGTCTCCGTTACCGCATCGATGGTGAGCTTGAGGATGTTTTGCTCATACCCAAACTCTTGCACGCACCGCTTGTCTCACGGATTAAAATTCTCTCGCAAATGAAGATCGATGAAAATCGCATTCCTCAAGACGGCCGTTTTGGTGTCGATGTGAAAAAGCGCGAGATCGATCTCCGTGTTTCCAGTCTACCGACGGTCTTTGGGGAAAAGATCGTCATCCGTATCCTCGATAAGACGACGGGTATTATGTCGCTTGAGGATATGGGCGTCGATGGCGATAATTTAAAACGCCTCGTCAATAATGTTGAGCAGCCCTACGGTATTGTCCTCTCGACTGGACCAACTGGTTGCGGTAAGTCAACCACGCTTTACGCTATTTTGCAGCGCATTTCCAAGCCGACGGTAAACGTCGTGACTCTCGAGGATCCGGTTGAGTATGAGATTGGCGGGATTAACCAAGTCCAGATTAAGCCGAAGATCGGCTTTACTTTTGCGGAAGGTCTACGGAGTATTTTGCGTCAGGACCCGAATATTATTATGGTTGGGGAGATTCGTGATAAGGAGACGGCTGAGATGGCCACCCACGCGGCCCTCACCGGTCA
>CAZNEF010000005.1:0-2801 GCA_964572235.1 uncultured Candidatus Saccharibacteria bacterium
AAGACGACGACCTATCGGACCTGGAAAAAAAGCATCGCTGATTTTTTTGATGAGCAGAGCCTTGACCTTGGCGACAGCGATCGCGTTGAGCCGCCGCTCATAACGGTCATGAGCGGCGTGACAACCGTGACAATTACCCGAGTCGCCGTGACTGAGGTTAAACAAAATATTACCATTGACTATAATAAGTTGAATCAGGATGACGCTAATTTACCGCGCGGCAAAACCAAGGTCACCCCTGGCGTTGTCGGCCAGCGAATAAAAATATTCCGCGTTACTCGGGAAAATGGCGTCGAGGTTAAACGCGAGCTTTTGAGCGATGTGGTAACCAAGCCGCCTGTTAATCAGTTGACTCTCGTCGGCACGAAGGTTATGATCGGCAAAACTTATACTGGTCCGGCAAGTTGGTACAAGTACGATTCGACTAAGGTGGCGAGCGACCTTTTCAAGCGTGGTGTTAATTTGCGGCTTACCAACCTTGATAATGGCAAAGTCATCTTTGTCACCAATGACGGCTGCATCTGCTCTGATACGGCCTATGTTGTCGACCTGAATCCGATTTATTTTAAGGAGCTAGGCGGCATTCTCAGCCGGGGTGTTATGCCCCGTATTAAGGCTGACGAGATTTTGAATTGAGTCCCATGTCCAAAGATGAACTGACGGCCCTATTGAATCGCTACCACCTGCGGCCAAATAAGCGACTCGGCCAGCACTATCTAATCGATGGTGCCGTTTTGGCTGCCAGTATTGCTGCTGCCAAAGTGCAGCCTGGCGAGCCTATTTTAGAAATTGGGGCCGGGCCAGGTATTTTAACGAAGGCTTTAGCCATAGCGGGGGCTGAGGTCCTGGCCGTTGAGTACGACCGTGACTTTTGCCGACTGCTCCAAGCCGAGTTTCATAACTGGCGTAACGTCCATGTCTTGGTGGACGATGCTTTACGTCTTGACTTCGCCAGTCTCAAGCATGGCGGCCGACCCTACCAAAAAATGGTCGCCAATATTCCCTATCAAATTACCAACCCACTAATTCGTCGCATCCTCAGTCCGGATTCCCCGATTACCGTGGCTGTTTTGTTAGTGCAAAAGGAGGTTGCGGCTCGACTTACTGCCCCGGCCGGTTCGAGTGAACGCGGCCTGATGACCGTGATGGTTGAATACTATGGTCAGATCAAAGAGATTCTTCAGGTCCAGCCAAGTGCCTTCTGGCCAGAGCCACGAGTCGATTCAACGCTCATTCGACTTGACCGCGAACTCAGTCAAAAGTTCGCCCACGAACCCATCAAGAAGCTCACCAAGAAACTCACCAAGAAGCGAACCCTGGCTGACGCCCAAGAAGAACAGGCTTTTTTCTGGTTTGTCCGTCAGTGCTTTAGCGGCAAGCGGAAGACCTTAACGAACTCAATGAGCGGTGGTTTAAATATGGTAAAAGCAACCGTCTCTGCTATAGTGAAGGAAGCGGCCATTGCGCCTCTCCTTCGCGCTGAGGACCTGACGCTAAGTCAATGGCTTATTCTCTTTAGCGCCTATAGACGGAGCGTGTGATGAAAAAGAAACGTAATATTATAGTGAGCTTTTTTGAATCGGTTTATGGCGCCCTGACGCCGGAGAAAACGGCCGCCGCCGACAAGACGCAGCAGGGTTACCACAGCTTCCGGGCGAAGTTTCAGGCCGATCGGACACCGCTCGAAGCCTTGGTAGACGCCGTGACCGGCTTTTTCGGCAGTTTTAATTTTGTACTCTTTCACTTGCTTTTTAGCATCATCTGGGTGGCTATCAACCTCGGTTGGTTGTCTGCCTTTCCGATTTTCGACCCATATCCCTTCGTCTTTTTGACAACCCTTCTTTCCTTCGAGGCGATACTTTTAGCGACCTTCGTCTTAATGAGTCAAAATCGGGCCGAGCAGATTAGCGATTTACGCCAAGAGGTTGATTTTCAAATTAATATGCAGGCTGAGCAAGAGATTACGCGACTGATTAAGATGGTCAACGATATTCACCACCATCTCGGCTTGGCGAAGAAAATCGACCGTGAGCTTGAGGTGATGATGAAAAAGCTCGATCCGCTAGCGCTCGAATCGGCGATAGTCCACGAAGAAGCGCGGCTTGAAACGATTTTGAAGAAAGATCGGCAGCCGCAATGAGTCTTCAATGAGTGCCCTTTCGGTTGTCGGAACGCCGATCGGTAATCTTGCTGATATTGGTGCACGCGCGGTCGACGTTTTGCGGAACGTCGACCTTATTGCTTGTGAGGATACGCGTCACACCCGAATTTTACTCGATCACTACCAGATTACTACGCCAACCGTTAGCTATCATCAGCACAGTTCGCTTCAGAAGCTCGATTGGTTGGTTGGTGAATTGGCGGCCGGTAAGAACCTTGCCTTGGTGACGGATGCTGGCACGCCCGGCATTTCTGACCCAGGCGGCATTTTAGTCGAGAAGATTCATAAATCGAACCAGGGCAAGGCGGATCTGATCGAGGTTATTTCCATACCAGGCCCCTCGTCAGTGACGACCGCTCTCTCGGTGGCCGGCTTCCCCGCCGACTCGTTCCTATTTCTCGGTTTTCTGCCGAAGAAAAAAGGTCGACAGAGCCTCTTGCGCTCGCTCGCGGCGCTCGATAAGCATCTGGGCATCGAGACAGTCGTCTTTTTTGAGTCGGCGTTGCGAATCGAGAAGACGCTACACGACCTCCTAATTTTCGGTGAGGCAACCGAAATTTGCCTAGCCCGCGAACTAACGAAAAAGTTTGAAGAAATCTGGCGCGGCGATCTTCGTGCCGCGATCACCAAAGTCAGTGCG
>CAZNEF010000006.1:0-9677 GCA_964572235.1 uncultured Candidatus Saccharibacteria bacterium
CATTGCATATCTCATTGGTAACTGCAACAGGAGAAATGATGGCTACAAATAAAAAACAATTCGTCAACGTATCTCGATATGTTTCCTCATTGTTTTTTATTTTCGCCTCAATCTTCTCCTGTTTCGATCCTAATAGAGACATGCAATGGGTTCTTAGGAATCGCTTATGAACTCATGGCCGTTTTCCCAGATCCACAATCCCCTCAAAGTCAAGGATCTCCGCAAAATCCGTAAACAAGTCAACAAACTCCGTCACTACACGTTCAAGCAGTGGCTTAAATTGGCCGGCTGGGCCGTAGCGATTGGTCTTGGTTTTCTGGCCTTGCTATTTATATGGTACGCGAAAGATCTGCCAACCCCCCAGGGTATACGTCATCGCCTTGACGCCCAGGAAACGACGAATATTTACGATCGAACCGGTGAACATCTACTGTATGCCATCTCCGGACAGCAACGTCGGCTTTCGATTCCTTTTTCCGAGATGCCAACCAATGTCAAGCAAGCTGTCATCGCTATTGAAGATAAGGACTTTTACAAGCATAAAGGTGTCGATTTTCGTGGCCTCGCACGGGCTGCGATCAAGGACATCTTGACCCTCAAGAAAAGCCAGGGCGGTTCGACAATCACACAGCAGCTCGTCAAAAACGCCATCATTGGTTCAAACCAAAAGTTTTTCTCTCGCAAAATTAAAGAAGCGATTCTTTCTGTTGAGATCGAGGCGATGTATTCGAAGGATCAGATTCTCGCCCTCTACCTCAATGAGATTCCGTTTGGCGGCAACGCTTACGGAGTTGAGGCGGCCGCTGAAACCTTTTTCGGCAAAAAGGCCAAGGATTTGAGTCTCTCCGAGTCGGCGACTTTAGCGGCAGTGCTCCAGGCACCCTCATACTATTCGCCTTACGGGAGCCATGTCCAAAGGCTGATTGATCGCCGCAATATCGTACTTACGCTCATGGTCAAGGAGAATTATATTACGGCCAAGCAGGCCAACGAGGCGAAAGACGAAAAGCTAGTGACCATCGCCAAGCGCGATACGATTTTGGCGCCTCATTTTGTGGTGTTTGTCCGTGATATCATCGCTGAAAAATACGGCGAGGATATTTTCGCCAAAGGCTTGAATATTATCACCTCACTCGATATTGAACAGCAAAAGGCGGCTGAACAGGCAATTAGCAATGGGGCGGCCGCCAATAAGGCAAAGTACGGCGCCGACAATGCGGCTATGGTTTCGCTTAATCCAAAAACGGGCGAGGTTTTATCGATGGTCGGTAGCGCCGACTTCTTTAATAATGAGATTAATGGCCAGTTTAATGTGACGACCGCAAAACGCCAGCCCGGTTCCGCTTTCAAGCCCCTTGTCTACGCCGCCGCCTTGAAGCAAAAGTTTAATCCAGCTTCAATTTTTTACGACTTGCCAACAACATTTGGTAACACCTACAAACCGAACGATTTCGATGGCCGTTGGCGCGGACCGGTGACGATGCGCCAAGCCATAGGTCAATCTCTAAATATGCCCGCTGTTAAGACCTTGGCCTTAGTCGGCATTAAGGAGGCCTTGAGGACAGCCGGTGACTTAGGTATTACGACCCTCGACACACCGGAAAAATATGGTCTCTCGCTAGTTTTGGGGGCGGCCGAGGTCAAGCCAATTGAGTTAGCCCAAGCTTATGGAGTTTTCGCCGCCGCTGGCGTTCGCCAAGATATTGTGTCGATCATCAAGGTCACCGATAAATCTGGCCGTGTGCTCGAGGAGTTTAAGCCCGAGGATCACCGGAAGGTCGCCCTCGACCCACAAATCGCCTTTGAGATGAACGATATGCTGGCCGACCAAAATGCCAAGGCGCCAGTTTTTGGCAATCTTCTCAGCTTTAGCGGTCGGACCGTCGCTTCAAAAACGGGGACAACGAATGGCGTCAATAAGGTAACTGGTGCGAACGATGTGCGCGATGCCTGGACGGTCGGCTATGTACCGTCGCTGGTCACCGCCATTTGGGTCGGTAATAATAATCACTCGGCTCTCGGTAAAGGCACGCTCGCCGCCGATGCCGCCGTGCCAATCTTCCGTCAATACATGAATGCCGTCCTCCCACATATTGCCAACGAGAACTTTAACCGACCAAACACGATTCAAACCGTGACCGTCGATCGTCTATCCAATAAATTACCGAGCGATGCTTCCCCCCCCGACCAACAGATTACCGATATTTTTGCCCCTTGGCAGGTACCAACGAAACAGGACGATATTCATATCAAGGTCAATCTCTGTAAGGGCACCAATCAACTGGCGACCGACGAAACACCGGCCGACCAAATTGAACAGAAGTATTTCGTCAATATCCACTCGGAAAAGCCGGGTGATCCGGCCTGGGAGGGACCAGTGCGTCAATGGGCGACCGATAATGGCCTCAATAATCTGCCGCCAACCGATCAATGTACGGCCTATACGAGTCAAAATCGACCGAATATTACAATCGTCACACCGGTCAATGGAGCCACTGAAAGCGATGCCTTCGATATTGAAGCCGCCGCCGGTAGTCCATTTGGCGTCTCACAGGTCGTTTTCGCCATTGACGGTGAGACAATCAACACCGATCAGGGAGCCCCTTACACCTCAAAGTACAATGCCATCAATCTTAGTAATGGCACCCATACAATTACAGCAACGGCAACTGGCGCCGATGGTCGAACATCGACGGCGACGGCGACGATCAATGTTAATAAAGAAAGTACCCCACCAGCGAATGTCAGTGCCGCCACGGCGACGCCCGGCAAAGGCCAGGCGCTTTTGAGTTGGACGAATCCCGGTGATAACGATCTTTCACGAACCCGTATCTATATTACCCAGACGGCCGGCGGCTTAGGGCTGCGCTACGCCATCGAGCCGCTAGCGACACCCGGTAGTGTCAGTACGATTACAATTAGCGGGCTTGCCAGCGGCCAAACTTACTACTTTACCTTGCGGCCGGTTGATAGTGATAATAATGAAAACCAGTCCGTGGCCCAGGTCGCGGCGGTCGTACAGTGAACTCATTGCAAAACTCATTGCTAACCTGCAAAAAGTATTGACTATTGAGTTGATTCGCCCCAATCCTTAATCACCTTCTCGTAAGCCGGTGTCATTTTTACCCCCTTAGGCAGTACAAAGATCATTTTGCCAGCTACGGTTTGAAAGATCCGTGTCACTTCAGCCTCAACATCTTGGCCTAAAAAGCGCTCGC
The DNA here is from genome assembly GCA_964572235.1 of uncultured Candidatus Saccharibacteria bacterium. Lineage (GTDB taxonomy): Bacteria > Patescibacteriota > UBA1384 > CAYGGE01 > CAYGGE01 > CAZNEF01. Next base: position 3,219 of record CAZNEF010000006.1, read on the forward strand.
CGCTTTCGACAACGATCATCGTCCCGTCTGGCAGGTAACCAACGCCCTGGCCTTTTTCCTTACCGCGCTGAATGACGCGCACGGTCAACTGCTCGCCCGGTACAAGGAGTGGTCGGAGTGATTCAGCCAGTTCATTGATATTTAAAACAAGGACCATTTGAATTTGGGCGACCCTGGCCAGATTAAAGTCAAGGGTCATGAGACGCAAACCGCGTCGTTTTGCCATCCGTACCAGTTTTTCGTCGACCGGTTCGCGCTCGGCGAGTCGATCTTGAGTAATCTCACAGACAATATGAGTATTTTGCTGCAAAGCGCGTAGCACATCGAGGCCCCGGCGACCGCGCAACCGTTTCAGACTATCGCTCGAATCGGCAATTTTCTGGAGCTCGGTCAGTACAAATTGGGGGAAGATCAATGTGCCCATAATAAAACCAGTATCGACGAGTTGTTCGATCCGACCATCGATCAAGACTGAGGTATCGACAAGAATATCGAGCCGATTCGCCGGTGCCGAGCTTAAAGCGTTACCCCAAGCACGCTCAAAGTACTGAGCCACTGGACGCGTCTGGGCAATAAAGAGGTCAAGCATGCCAACAGCAACAAAAACATTAATGACAAGAGGCAGCCAGCGACCAAATTCACCGGGTAGCTTCGCCAATGGTAGACCGACCAAAGCACCAACCAAGAGACCAAGAATAAGGCCGAGTAAGCCCATGAAAAAATAGGGGAAGGAAACGTGGAGAAGGCGACGTGTCACTACCAGGGCGATAATCGCCACCAATAAGAGGACGATAAAGAAATAGCCAGTCGGATCACCAGTAATAAAATTAAGCATCAGCAAGCTCCGGTTTTGCGTTCGTGACGAAAAGCTGAGCCACCGCCTCAGCTAAGGTTTTGGCCTGAATGATCTTCGGATAACCAAGTCGAGTCGCCTCATTTTGCCGCGCAACCGCCTGTTGCACGGCCCGGATTTCACCCGAAAGACCGAGCTCGCCAAAAAGCGCAAGGTCGTTGGCGACTGGTTGATTTTTATAGGCCGAGACGAGACTGATGGCCACGGCGAGGTCGAGAGCCGGCTCACGAAGCTGTAAACCGCCGACAACGTTGACGTAAACATCGCTATGGCTGAGGTTAATGCCAGATCGTTGTTGTAAGACGGCGATTAGGAGGTTGAGACGATTAAGGTCAAAGCCACTGGCCGTCCGTTTTGGGTAGCCGAAGACACTTTCGCCAGTCAGAGCCTGAATTTCGACAAGGAGCGGCCGCGTCCCCTCGAGAGTCACGCCGACCACCGAGCCAGGAGCGTCGATGCGGCGCTCGGCCAGTAAAAAACCGGAGGGGTTATCAATCCCCTTTAAGCCATCGGCCCGCATTTCAAAAATGCCGATCTCATCGGTGGCTCCGAAACGATTTTTGACCGTCCTTAACAGTCGCGCCTCATGATGCCTCTCCCCTTCTAAGTAGATAACGACATCGACTAAATGCTCCAATGTCCGCGGCCCTGCCACCCCGCCTTCTTTGGTGACATGGCCAACCAAAACGATCGGAATATCGCTCTGCTTGGCCATTTGTTGGACCCGTAAAGCACACTCGCGGACCTGAACAATACTCCCCGGTGTGGAGGGAAATTGAGGATCGTACATGGTCTGAATTGAGTCGATAATTGCCAGCTGGGGTTTGCATTCAAGAATGGCCTCGCAAATGCGAATGACATCGGTTTCAATGAGCAGCTTGACCCCACCAGTAACGCCGAGCCGTTGGGCACGGAGTTTAATCTGACTCGCCGACTCCTCGCCAGAAACATAGAGAACATCGCTCAGCTTTTTTGCAAGCTGCATCAGGAGCGTCGACTTACCAATGCCTGGCTCGCCACCCATTAAAATCACTGAGCCTTCAACGATGCCTCCGCCCAAGGTACGATCGAACTCGAACATACCGGTACTCATGCGCTGTTCTTTAAGCGACGGTACGGCATCAAGCGCGGTCACAAGCGCCGGGGCCGCCCCTTTGACCGCATGACCGCGACCGCTCGATTTCGTCAGTCCCCGCACCTCGCGAAGCGTGTTCCACTCATGACAAAGCGCACAACGGCCGGCCCACTGGAGCGCCTCATTGCCGCAATTTTCGCAGACATAAATTGTTGCTGATTTGGCCATGAGTTCGCTATACCACAATAAGATTAAATCTTAATTAATTTTCGCCATATTTTCCGCCTTATTTTCCGCCGCTCGCCAGTCGCTCATTTTCCACTGAATATGCCGTCGGCCCTGCCACTCGTTAACCTCAAGCATACCAATTGTGTCAAGATGGGTGCCAACCGAACATTCAGCTTGGCGCGCCGCTAAGCCAAAGGCGACGCTATCTATCGTTTTGCCACCCGACGAAAGCTGTAATTTTAGATGTTTACGCGTCTCACCAATCGCCCGGACGGCCGCTACCTCGACGTTCGGCAGGAGAAGAACGGGACGCGGATTGCCGTAACCAAACGGCTCAAAACGGGCGAGCTTTTGAGCGACACCGAGAGTCTGCTCATTCGGCTGTAAGATCGCCTCAACGGTCGTCTTTGGATAGAGCGTCGCGTCGGTGAGCAAGCGCTCGGCGCGGGCCAGGAGCCTTTCGTAAAGCGCCGGCACGTCAGCCTTGGCCAAGGTCAGGCCGGCCGCCTTAGCATGACCACCATATTGCAAAAGCAGCGACTCAGATTCCCGTAACGCCTCGACAAGGTGAAATGCGCCAAAGGAACGGGCGCTGCCCTTCGCCAGACCATCAGAACGTACCGACAAGACAACACTCGGTCGATGATATTTTTCCATGAGGCGACCAGCGACAAGACCGACGATGCCGTCTGGCCAAGCGTCGCCACTGACCAGAATTAGCTTGCGTTGCTCTAATCGTCGCGACACCACTCGCGATTCAGCCTCGGCGAAAACACGATCGAGCTCAGCCTGACGCTCTCGGTTCAAAATGTTTAAACGTCCGGCCAGTGCGGCGGCGGTAGCCTCATCTTCACAGGCGAGGAGCTCGTAGGCAAGGCTCGCCTTTTCCATTCGCCCGGGCGCGTTTAAGCGCGGCCCAATACCAAAACCAACCGTATAACTATCAATCCTTGCCGGATCAATGCCAGAAGCTTCGAAAAGTTTTTTAAGCCCGAGTCGCTTCGTTTGGCGCAAAACAATCAAGCCAAAATAGGTTAATATTCGATTTTCCTCTGTGAGTGGCACCATATCACAAATTGTTGAGATAGCGACTAGATCAAGATACCACTTGAGCTGACCTGGTGCAATTTTCATCGTTTTCTCGCCTAGAGCCTGCACCACTTTAAAGGCGAGGCCGCAGGCGCAAAGCTCCTTGTATGGGTAAGTATCGCCCAGCTGTTTTGGATTGACGACAAGCGCCGTGACCGGAAATTTATCCGCCTGCACAAGGTGATGATCAATTACCAATGAGTCAATGCCGAGGTGCGTTGCGTAATCAAGTTCCAGTTTATTGGTAATGCCGCAATCGACGGCAATTAAGAGTTTGATTTTTGACGCCGCAAAATGCTCGACAACCGTCTGATTCAGCCCATAACCCTCGTCGCGAGCCGGAATATAAACCTCGGCAATCTGGCCGCCACAGGCAGTAATGCCATCGGCCAGTAAGGCGGCGGCCGGCGTACCATCGTGATCGTAATCACCGAAAATGGCAATTCGTTCCATTCTCGCTATCGCTAGCTCAAGACGCTTGACCAAAGGCAGCATATTTTTAAGCTGCCAAGGATCGTGAAGCTGAGCATAGTTTGGCTTTAAAAAAAGCGCGGCGTCGCTAATACCACGGTTGGCCAAGAGATGCTCAATGAGATCATCTTTGGTCCTTTCGGAAAGGAGCCAGGCTTTCTTCATTTATATATTATAACATCTGTTACTTATAATAAACCCAGCCACGCACCCGAATATCAACATACTGGTGAATCTCGTTCCGCTTCTGTTCAAGAACACGCTTGAGGGTACCGAATTCGGCATCAAGCGAACGGGTCCGATCAAATAATACACTCCAGCCGGCATCGGTGAGAACACTAAGGTTGAATGTTGTATCTCCAACTTCAGCTCTGACATAACGGAGATTGACCTCATCGGCAAGACGCCTCCGTACGGCCAAAACAAAGTTGATAAATGGAGGCGTGACGACAATATCACCAATCTTCACCGCTAAATTACGGCTATCGACAACGACTGGTAAATCGGTTGCCGGAAATTCGTAACTGCCATCCTCTTTTTTTCTTAAGATAAGATCGTTAAAAACAAAACCGGTCGGATCAAGAGTGTACCAGTGGTCGGCCGACTGCCAAATCAAAGTCGGCTGCCGTTCGACGAGCTTGACGATTAAGGTATCGGGAATGCCACGCAAAATTTGAATATTTTTAATATTTGGTTGATTATTCGTAATCTCTTTGTCCGGCCGCATCAGCGCCAGCCACAAAATATTTTGTCCTTTAAGCTTATCGATCACCGCCTTGGTCTCGACTGTCGGCTGGCCATCGATACGGATATACTTCACCCGCAGCCACGGCGCCCCAGTAAAGAACCAGACTAAAAAAAGGAGAAAAAGCACGCTCGCCACCAAGACTAGCAACGAGCGCGGCACGACTAAGCCGAGTTCATTTTCCGGCGTGCGCTCAAAATAGCCGGACTGATATTGGGAACGTTTTTGGTTAGATCTCATGGCAAAACTCGATTAGGAACGAAACAGGAGAAAATAGAGATGAAAAAGAAAAACAATGAGGAAGCGTATAGATATACGGTGAGGAATTGTTTTTCCTTTTCAGACATCATTTTCTCCTGTTGCAGCTTACCAATGAGTTTTGCCATGGGTTCTTAAGGTTGGCGAAAGGGAATCTGCTGCCAGCGTCGATTCTGTCTCGGTAGCTTAGCTCGAGCGACCTCGCGGCTTTCGGACAAGACAAAGCTGATCTTTTCCATACGCATCCCTTGCGAGCCTTTGACAAGGATTAGGTCACCGCTACGCACCTGGGACGGCAATGCGGCGGCGGCCTCATCGGGTGTCGCAAACCACTGATCCGGATCAACGGCACGCATCCGCGAACCAACCCCGATAAAGAGATCGGCGACTTTTTTTGTCCGGATCGCGACGCTTTCGTGAACGCTTTTTTCAGCTGTCCCTTGCTCTAAAATATCACCGAGAATGGCGATTTTCCGCTGACCAGGCTCAGCTTCGAGTGTTGCCAAGGCCAATTTGACTGAGGGTAAACTTGAGTTGTAGCTATCGTCAAGCAATCTTGAACCACGGATACCGGGCAAAAAATTGAGTCGTCCCTTCGGCAGGGCAAAATTGGCAATGGCGGTTTCGGTTTTTTGACTATCGAGCCGCAGATATTTTGCCACCGCCCGCGCCGTCGCCGCCGCGGCCTCCAGCCCCACCGCCTCCACTTTAACCACCGGCGCGCTGGAAAGTTTGGCCAAGACTGCTGCCTGCGGATCGTGAGCCGGGATAATCGCCAGACCATCCTTTGGTAATTGCGCTAAAATCAACCCCTTTTCACGAGCAATGGTCGCCGCATCCTTCAAGTACTGTAGGTGATGGCCCTCGCCGATCCAGGTCACGATGCCAATTGTCGGTTTGATCGTCTGAAGCATGCGTGCCATGTCACCCAGTCGATCAATACCCATCTCAACAATAAAGTCAGGCGGAAAACGCCGTAGCCCCAGGCGCAGGAACCCGTAATTTAGGTGTAGCCAAAGCAAAACTAGCGGCCATTCCCAAAAGGCCGGACTTTCATCGTAGCCAAGGATAGTGAGAGCGATACCTAGATCGGCATTGAGATTACCCTCAGTTTTGCGAAAATGCCGCCCATTGGCCTTCATAACACTGGCCAGTAACTCCTTGGTCGTCGTTTTGCCGACACTGCCGGTAATACCAATAATCACCGGCTTATATTGACGCAAAACTAGACGCGCTAAGCCCAAAAGGTAATTTTCGATAATCGATATCAGGCGCTCCTTCACTGAACTCATTATCCTATTATAGGGTGGATTGGCGAGATAGTAAATCGACGCCTATTATGGTATAAATGATGACGATGGAACGGCTCAATCTCGATACAACTGATCGGTATATCGTAATTAAAGAGGCGTGCGCCGTTTTAGGCAACGGCGGTCTTTTGATTTACCCGACAGACACACTTTACGGACTTGGAGTCGATGCCACGAACGCCGACGCCGTGGCCAAACTTTTAGCCTATAAGACTAGGCGTGAGGGTAAGCCACTCTCGATCGCTGTCAGCGACCGAACCATGGCAAGCCAGTATGTCGAGATCAACGACGAAGCGCAAAATCTCTACCAAAAATTTTTACCCGGTCCGCTCACCGTTATCTCCCAAGTGACCAATAGATTAGCGACGGGAATTGCCTCAGAACGTGGCACAGTCGGTGTCCGCATCCCCGACTACCCACTCATCCGCGA
>CAZNEF010000007.1:0-5165 GCA_964572235.1 uncultured Candidatus Saccharibacteria bacterium
GCATATGAACTTCGTCAATAATAAAGATCTTCTTTTTCGCCGTGTGGGGTCGAAAAAGAACCTGCTCCTGGAGCTGGCGAATCTCCTCGATGCCACGGTTACTCGCCGCATCGATCTCCATAACATCAAGAAAGCGGCTCGCCGTAATCGCCTTACAGTTTGGGCAGGCGTTACAAGGTTCAGGACGGTCCTCGATCGCCTCCGGGGCAGTGCAGCAAACAAGCTTCGCCAAGAGACGGGCCGTTGTTGTTTTCCCTGTGCCACGACTACCAGCGAAAAGGTAGGCGTGCACGAGGCGATCGCTGGCGACGGCCGACTGTAAAATCCGCCGGATCGCTTCTTGACCGACGAGTTCGTGAAACTGCTGGGGACGATAGGTGAGGTAGTAGGACATAGGCAATATTGATCGTACCCTACTTGAGGCGTCGCTTCAACCGCAAATATAAGCAGGGTCAGACATGGGCAGACATGGGCTTTTTCCCCGAAAATTTGCTAGAATGTAAGTGTGACCTATACGCAACTCATCAAAAAAATTGCTAAGCAAATTGAGCTCAAACCAGATGAAGCGGCAATTTTGTGGCATCAAACGAACCACATCCTCACCAAGACCTTGGCGACCGGTGGTAAAGTACGGATTAAGAATTTCGGTGCTTTTGTGACCGTCAAGCATAAAAGCCGCACCGTTCCCGACCCGAGAGAGTTAAACAAAAAACTGGTCATTTTTGATCAATATCTGCCTAAATTTCGACCAAGCGAGCAGCTACGCAAGGCCTTGAAAGATGTTCAGCCAGTTTCGAGCCGCCTGGCGCTCACCGCCTTGCCAACTCCGCCTGTCGCCGAGATAAACAACAAAATACCAGTGGAAACGACACCAAAATCTTCGATAAAAAAGCCGACCGCCTCTCAACCGGCGCTGAGCCAAAAAGAGGCGAAGATTCTGGAGAATCTACCGCGGCCGCTCGATATTGCCTATGCTGAGCTCGCCGACTTAACGGTAGATCAGGAAATATTAAATTTAATACCGCTCCATATCGCGACGAAATATCAAATCGTACCGGTCGAGAAAAATGATCAGCAACTGACCGTAGCCATGATCGACCCCGGTGACCGAGAGGCGATTGAGGTTGTCAGCCGTCAAACGGGAATGAAGATTCAAGCAAAAATTACGACTCAAAGTGAGCTTCAGCATATCCTCGACCAATACAACAACGGCGGTGAGCTCGACGCCAGTGTCCTCGGCCTCGCCAAAGAGGTCGAGGTAAGCGATAAAACCCCGGAGGAGGCCGAGTCGCCGGCGGCTAAGGTTGTCGTTAACCTCCTCGAAAGGGCGGTACGTGAAAAAGCCTCGGATATTCATATCGAACCGGGCGAAAATAAAATCATAGTCCGTTTTCGCATTGACGGTATTCTGGAAAAAGTTCAGGATTTACCAAAAAATATTCAAGCCTCATTGATAAGTCGGCTGAAAATCCTCTCGAATCTTAAAATAGATGAGACAAGGCTGCCTCAAGATGGTCGAATTCGCCAGATCATTGACAAAAAAGAGATCGATTTTCGACTCTCGACGCTACCGACAGTGACTGGGGAAAAAGTGGTCATGCGTATTCTCGATAAGGCGTCCGGTATCCTTAGTTTTGAGGCCTTAGGCTTGACCGGTCGTAATCTTGAGCGCGTCCAAGATAACATCACAAAAGCCCACGGTATGGTCTTAGTGACTGGCCCAACTGGTTCGGGTAAAACGACAAGTCTCTATGCCATCCTGGGCAAGATTATGAGTCCGACCGTCAATATTGTCACCATGGAAGACCCAGTTGAGTACCGGATTCCAGGGATCAACCAGAGTCAGGTTAATGCGGGCATCGGTTTTGATTTTGCCTCGGGGTTACGAAGCATTGTCCGCCAAGACCCGGACATTATCTTGATTGGTGAGATTCGCGATCTTGAAACGGCCAGCATGGCCATTCACTCGGCTTTGACTGGGCACGTTGTCCTCTCGACCCTCCACACCAACGATGCCTCGGGAGCGATCCCGCGCCTTATCGACATGGGCATTGAGCCTTTTCTCATTACCTCATCAACCAACGCGGTTATCGCCCAACGGCTAGTTCGCAAAATCTGTCAAAAGTGCAAAGGGCCGCTTGAACTGCCTGAAGAATCATTAACAGAGGTACGGGCGGAGATTGCCAATCTGCCCGAAGAATTTCGCCCGAAAGAGGAGAAATTACTCTTTTACCAAGGGGCTGGTTGCAGCCAGTGCAATAAATCGGGTTATAAGGGCCGTTTCGGCATTTTTGAGACACTCTCAGTCACCGACACAATTAAGCAGCTCGTCTTAAAAAGAGTTTCCGCCAGCGAGATGACAGAGGCGGCGGTTAAAGAAGGGATGATTACCTTGAAACAAGATGGCATCTTGAAGGCTCTTGGCGGCGAAACAACGCTGCAAGAGATTTGGCGTGTTACCAAAGATTAGTCAGAGCATACCGCTAGACTCATCGGTAAAGGAATAAGCTATGCCAGAGTTTAAATACCGAGCCCGGGCCCGGGGCAGCAGTAAAGTCGAGCGCGGCAACGTGACAGCGCGCGACAAAATTGAGGCCATTAAAAAGCTCCGTGCCAAGCAGATGCTAATTCTTTCGATTGACACCGCCCGGGTCGCTGGTTGGCGTATACCCGGCCTCCACCATGTCGGCAATAAGGATCGGATTCTCTTTGCCCGCCAGTTTGCCATCATGATGCGCGCCGGCCTCCCGATTCTCGATGCCCTACGCGCCATCGAAGACGAGACGACCAATCAGGTATTTAAGAAAACGATCTTGAGCTTAGCCCGCGATATTGAAGGTGGGACCTCGCTTTCCGAGGCTTTTGCGCGTTATCCCGACACGTTTCCACCGATCTTTCTTTCCGTCGCCAAGGTCGGGGAAAAATCGGGAAAATTAGAAGAGGTGCTGGAAAAGTTAGCGACACAGCTCGAAAATGACGACGAGCTAGTGAGTAAGATTCGCGGCGCTATGATCTATCCAATCTTTGTCCTCACCGCTTTAATCGGCGTCATCATCATAATCTTGGTCTTCATTATTCCGCAGCTGCGCGGCCTCTTTGAAGATGCCGGGATTAAGCTACCGCTCGTCACCCGGATCCTCCTCGCCACCAGCGGTTTCATGCGCCGTTATTTCATTTTACTGGCCGCGCTGATCATTGGCAGCCTTATTGGCATTCGATTGGGGGGGCGATACTTCCCGATCGTTCGCCATCGCCTTGAACAGATTCGGATACGCATTCCGGTCTTCGGCAAACTCTACAAGCAGATGATCATAGCCCGCTTCACTCATACCTTGGCCACTCTACTCTCCGCCGGGCTACCCATGATTGAGGCCATTCGCACGACAGCCGATGTCCTCAATAGTCCAATCTACAAAGACGTCTTGGACTCAGCGATAAACCAAATCGAAAGCGGGCAGACGCTCTCCCATGAGCTCTTAGCCCACAAAGAGTTTCCAACAATGATCGGCCACATGATTGTCATTGGTGAAAAATCGGGAAAAATTGATGAGATGTTGCAGGTAGTGGCCGGCTTTTTTGACAAGGAGGTCGAGGCTTTGACGCGTAATCTTTCGGCTCTCCTCGAACCACTGCTCATGATTTTGATGGGTTTGGGGGTGGGGGTCGTTGTCGCTTCGGTCATCGTTCCAATCTATAGTTTGGTCAACGCTGTATGAAAAACTCACACCCAAAAGTGGGTACGGTCATTATTGAGCTGATTTTCGTCACGGCCTTTATGGGCATTGGCGTCCTGGCTCTCTATAGCGCGCTCATTTTTGGTCAAAATGTTGGCGTTCGCGCCAATCATCTTACCCGAGCCAGTCAGATTGCCAGTCAAGCAATGGAAAATATCCGCCAGACTGCCTATGCCAACCTCGCGACGCCCTATAACGGTAACTTTATTGGCATCACCGATGCCGTCACGGAGCTTCCAAGTGGTGCTAATAATCTGACAACAAGCTACTACGACAGCCCGACAAACACCATTAAGAAAGTAGTCGCGACCGTCACTTGGCAGGAAAAGGGGAAGACCGAATCGGTCCAATACACAACCCTTGTCGTGGCGGGAGGAATCGGGCAATGAGACCGGCCTTGAGACAAGCGACGCGACGCGGCGGCTACACTCTGATAGAGCTTTTAGTCACAATTCTCCTTGTCACGGTAACCATGGGTGTCTTGACCATGGTCTTCATCATGAGCTTCCGGGTCAACGCCTATGAGAGCAGCAACGGTCAGTTGCAGTTAGGCAATAGAGTCGCTATTGACGAGATGGTCCGCCAAATTCGCCAGGCGACAACTGTCGCTGCCGGTAATGGTAGTAACACGACCAGCGCCAACGTCCTCGTTCTCCAGCTCGCTTCAGTCAATTCAAGTAATACGATCATTCCCGCCACCTACGATTACATTATTTTTAAACTTGATGCCACCCAGCCAACGAAACTCGACGAAATTATTGTCTCCGCTGTCGGCAGCAGTCGCATTTCGCACACCCGAGCGATCACTAACGATGTCGATACGCTGACCTTCGCCTTCACCGATAAAACTGGGGCGACACTGACGAGCGGCTACACAGCCACGAAAAAGATTAAGATCCAGCTCAATACGAGTCGTACCAATTCTGGTCGAAAAACAATCATTAACTATAGCAATCAAGCATCGCTGAGGAATCAATAATGAACACCGGCACAACAAAACGACAGGGTGCGATTTTAGTCTTTTTCCTCGTTGTAATGACTGTAGCTTTACTTTTGGCCACGAGCGCCCTCAGTTTTCAGGGCAAGGTCATTCGTAACGCTGCCCAAAATAGCCAACGCCAAGAGGCAACTTATCTGGCTGAGGCGGGCCTTGACAAAGGGCTGAAAGCCTATCTTGCCAATCCAAATTACACCGGCGAGACGCTAAGTCTCGGAAATGGTACGGCCACGGTGACGGTGACCAACGGCGCCACCAGCAACGACAAAATCCTTAGCTCAAGCGCGAGTGTCAGCAGTTTGACACGCCGCTTAAGGGTCAATTTACTCGGTCAACCGAGTAGCGTCGCTGTCGCTTTTCAATACGCCCTCCAAGCCGGCACGTTAGGTATGATAATGGGCAACGGTAGTCAAATTATAGGCAATGTCTATTCA
>CAZNEF010000008.1:0-6737 GCA_964572235.1 uncultured Candidatus Saccharibacteria bacterium
GGTATTGGTTGGTGTCGGTTTGGTCGCCTGAAATAGACTAGCTTTTTTCGGTACCGCGTTATTTTGCTTGGCTAGAAAATACTCAGGCAGTGGGCTAAGCTTATCGCGATGTTTCGGCAACCACTCTGAGGGGATCAACCAGACATCCGGTCCCTCCTGGCTAGCCAGGAGACTGAGCGAGACAAACTCGTAGAGCGAGAGCTCTTTACGGGTGTAAATGATCGTGACATTCGGATGACGGCTTTGGTAAGCGTTAATAATGGGCTGAAAAACGGCCGGGTCATCAAAAACGCCCCAAAATTGGAGTGTCGTAGGCGTCTTACTCGAGAGTGTTTGCGATGTGGCCAAAGTGCCGGCTGGGGTTGGCCGGCGGTTGCTGGCCAATAATATGTAGGTCAAAAAAGCGCCTGAGGCGATGATCAGGACAATCAGAGCAATCAGCACTGTGCGCAGGTTAATGAACCCCTCCTTGCAAAACTAGGCTGGTAGATTATCTAAAAACTGACGCAATTCCACGCGTGTATCGTCGCGCTGCAGAGCAAAGTGGACATTGGCTTTCAAAAATCCAATCTTGCTGCCGATATCCCAGTAAGTGCTGTCAATCACCCGCCCGTAGACAGGCTCTCGTGCCAGGAGACTGTCGGTGGCGTCGGCGAGCCAAATCTCCCCTGATTTCCCCGGTGCCGTTTGCGCCAAAAGTTCAAATATAGCGGGCGTATAGACATAGCCGCCAACGGAGAAAAGTTTGCTTGGCGCCACGGCCGGATCAGGTTTTTCGACAAGGCCGCGGATGCGGTGTATGGTCTGGCTAACCGGTTCAGTATCGACGCAACCGTAGCGGCGACAGTAATCGGGGAAGGTCGCCTCGTCCTTGCTCTCAACCAAGGCTAAAACCGAGCTGCCATACTCATTATAGGTTTCGATGAGCTGCTTCATGCGTGGTATGCCTTCGAAAATATCATCGCCCCAGGCGACCACAAACGGTTCGTTGCCGACTAACTCTTTAGCCATGAGAATGGCGTGGCCGTTGCCGAGCGGCTCGGGTTGATAGGCAGTCGAAATCTTCACCATTTTGGAAATATTGCGAATCTGTTCGAGCAGTTCAATTTTGCCAGTCGCCTCGAGCCGTTTTTCAAGATCAGGCGAGGGTTGAAAATACTCCTCAATGCTGCGCTTATTGGGATGATTAACGAGAATCACCTCTTCAATGCCGGAGGCAACGGCCTCCTCAACAAGGTAGTGAATAACCGGCTTATCAACAATCGGCACCAGTTCCTTCGGTACGGATTTGGTGGCAGGAAGCATGCGCGTACCATAACCGGCCACCGGAATAACGACTTTACGAATGGGCATAGAACTCATGAGAACTCCTAATCCTGGGCGATGACCGCGACACTCCGAGCGCGGGTTTTCTCGATTTTTGGTACGCGGACAGTCAGTAGGCCATTTTTAAGGGCGGCGTCGGCCTTATCGGCATCGACAGCGACAGGAAAGACATAGCTGCGCGAAAAACTACCCCAATAACACTCTTGGCTGAAATAATTGTCGCGATTTTGCGCCTGCTCATCGTGCCGCTCACCTTTAATGGTCACCATCTCGTCGGTAATGGCTACTTCCAGGTCCCCGGCCTCAACGCCTGCAATCGGTGCCTTAATGACGATCTCGTCCTCGGTTTGGTAGGCATCGATCGCCAGCTGACCTTCAAAATCATCAGCTAGCCAATCGGATTCTTGTGGGGTAGGCATGAGCTTCCTTTGTCGCTAATTGTTTTATTATCTCTATCATACCTTCTGGTTTGACGAGGTGTCAATTATACGCTATCGTAAAAGACGAATACAAGGTCTCTCAAGGAGGTTTTTTTTGCAAACTTGGCGCTATTTTCTCGCTGGTCTTGGCATCCTGGCGGCGATAACGATTGCATCGTCTATCGCCCAGGCCGGCTTTGATCAGGCTAAGGTGATTGAAAATGAGGTTTTCACCAATACGGGCAGTAAGGATACGGTGGCCATTCAACGCTTTTTGGTCGCCCGTGGCAGTGTTTTGGGTGGATATACTGAAAATGGCCGCAGTGCCGCCCAAATTATTGCCGATGCCGCCAGCGCCCACAGCATTAACCCAGAAATTCTGCTCGCCATCCTCCAACGGGAGACGAGCTTAATCGGCACAGGTACTAGCTATGATACAGTCAATGATCCGAGCAAAAAACTGAAAACAGCGATGGGTTACGGTTGTCCGGATTCGGGGGGCTGCGATCCAAAATATGCGGGCTTTACGAATCAAATTGATGGCGCCGCTTTTCAGCTTCGTTATAATTACAACGGTTCCGTGACGAAAAAGTTCACCGACTTTCAGGTCGATCAGACCATGAGCTTCGACGGTCAGGTTGTCAATATCTCGAACCAGGCGACGGCCTCACTTTACCGCTACACGCCGCACATTGCGGCCAGTCAAAGCTTTTATAACATCTTTTTTAGTTACTTTACTCTCTATGCTTCGCACTACGTGATGCAAAATAGTTATCCGACGCTTGCCCCCGGTGATAGCTATAAATTTGGGATCAAGTTTCTGAATAGTGGCAATACGACTTGGGATACGAGCGTTGTCCGTTTGGCAACCGACAGGCCAAAAGATCGGGTTTCAGCCTTCCTTCGCCAGAATTTGACGGGTAACGGCGATCCAACTATGTGGTCCAAAGATAATCGAGTCGGCATGAATGAGTCGTCGGTGGCGCCCGGCTCGGTTGGCAGCTGGGATTTTTATATGGCTGTACCAACCAACATGAAACCGGGTAGCTATCGCGAATATTTCCGTCCAGTGGCCGACGGTATCCAGCCGCTCGACGACGACCGAACATTTTGGGATATTACCGTGGCCAATCACCAAGCGAAGTGGGGCGGTCAGAATTTTGGGACGAAAACTGTGGAATCTGGCCAATCGTTTAGGCTTGAAGTCAAGCTCCAAAATAGCGGTCAAACGACGTGGCGTAATTTCGGGGCGACGCCGGTGCGTTTAGCGGCCGCTCGACCTGACGATCGGGTTTCGGTCTTTACGCGCGAAGATCTAACCGGCCGCAACCCCTCCGGTTGGGCGACGCCGAGCCGCGTCAGTATGGTCCAGCCGACAGTCGCGCCTGGCGCCACGGGTACCTTTGACTTTTGGTATACGGTACCCGCGGGGATGGCTCCGGGCACCTATCGCGAGTATTTTCGACCGGTTCACGAAGGTGTAGGCATGATGAATGACCTCGGTATTTACTTCGATTTGACGGTCGCTCCACAGCCGGCGAGCTATGTCAGCCAATCGTCTTATCCTGGGGCTTTGGCTAAGGGTGAGTCGGTTCAGCTACGCGCTAAATTCCTCAATACTGGTCAAACGACGTGGCAGAAAAATGGGTCGACACCGCTTCGTCTGGCGACGCTTCGGCCCACCGATCGCTCACCGCTGTTCATTCGTGACGATGTCGTTGGTCATAATCCCTCTGGGTGGATAAGCGTTAATCGTGTCTCTATGGTTGAGGAGAGCGTGGCGCCAGGCAGTAGCGGAACCTTTGCTTTTTGGTATAGCGTGCCTGGGGATAAACCCCCTGGCGTTTATCGTGAGTACTTTGGCTTGATCCAAGAGGGTGTCGGCGCGCTACCCGATAACGGCTTGTACTGGGATATTACCGTTAAGTAATAATCTTTTAATCTTTTTCGGCGATGATCGAGACGTGACTTTGCTCGATCTTCTCTTCCCGAAAATTTGTGTCGGCTGCGGCGGCGAAGGCAGCTGGCTCTGCCGATCCTGTTTTGATTCGATCCGGGTACCGCCATTTTTCGGTTGCTCCGATTGTCGCGAGCCGACAGATAATGCCCGGTTTTGTGTTACTCACGCGCCAAGTCATGAACTTACCGGCTTGATAGCGGCCACGCCATTTCATGCCGGTATCTTGCGTGAGGCAATTCATACCCTTAAGTACAACGGTGTTCGCGAATTGGCCGCGCCACTCGGACAACTACTTAAAGACCACCTGACGTACTTCTCGCATCTTGATGGGGCTCTAGTTTTACCAATCCCTTTACATCGCGATCGACTACTGCAACGTGGCTTCAACCAGGCTGAGCTTTTGGCCGAGGCTCTCGCCGGCTACAAAAAATTGGCTATCATGACGCGCCTCGAGTCGCGATCGACCCAAGCTTCATTGCCCCACGAATCACGAGCGCAAAATATCCGCGGTGTCTTTGGCGTTTACGAAAAAGCCCGACCGATTTTAGCCGGTCGGACAGTTTTACTGATCGATGACGTCGCCACGACCGGTTCAACGCTTGATGAAGCGGCTCGGCTTATAAAAAAAGCCGGCGCTACCGAGGTATGGGGTGCGGTTCTTGGCAAAGGGTAGATTGCGACCGGTTCGTTATGACTTTAGCGATATGTCCTCGGTACTTTTTTGGCAGCTCGGACAAAGCCCGCGCATCTCGATTGAGTGATGATTGATTTGATAGCCAGTCGTCTGGTTCATCTTCCGATTATTAAAATTAAGGGCCTTGTCATCGATATCGGTGACCGTCTGGCAGGCTTCGCAAACGAGGTGATGATGATGCGGCAGTTCGGCCCATTCGTAGCGACTACCGCGTTCGCGCCAGTCAATATGGATGATCTTCTTCTCGACCTCAAGCTGGCGGACAATCCGAAAAACTGTCGAAAAGGCGGTTTTCGGTAGAGACATCTTAATGAACTGGTGTAATTCACTGAGGGCAATCGGTGCGGCAAACGATTGGAAGACATGGATCACCGCTTGTTTGGTATGCGTATTGCGTTGTTTTTTCTCAGTCGGCATAAAACGAATATAACAGAGAATAGGCAGACCTGCAACTTATTTGCAATAGTCAAGCATCGAGGTACGTTGAACAAAAGAGAGGGACTAGGCTTTTCTCGCCCGGGCTCGAGCCGTGGCCTGTAAAATCTTTTTGCGCAGGCGCAGGCTTTTCGGCGTCGCTTCAAGCAACTCGTCGTCCTCAAGAAAGTCGAGACTTTGCTCAAGACTCAAGAGGATCGGCGGCGTTAAAATGGTCGAGATCTCAGCGTTTGATCGGACATTGGTCATCTTTTTTTCTTTAGTGACATTGATTTCAATATCGTCTTCACGGCTATTTTGGCCGACGACCATGCCTTCGTAGACCTCGGTGCCGGGCATGATGAAGGTTGAGCCGCGGCCTTGAGCGATATCGAGTCCATAGGCGACCGCTTTGCCGCCCTCGGAGGCGATCAAGACCCCATTGCGGAGCTTGGGAATCGGTGCGCTGACCGGTTCATAGCGCAAAAAGAGCGAGTTGAGGACGGCGGTGCCGCGCGATTGAGTGAGGAGGGCATTGCGTAAACCGAGGAGGCCGCGGGTAATAATCTCAAAAGTGAGACGCGTTGAACCGTCACTATTGTCGCTTTGAGAAAGGAGGATACCTTTACGGCGGCCGACCTCGCTCGTCACCGCGCCCGTATATTCGCCGGCGACATCGACGGTCAGTTCCTCGATTGGTTCAGAGAGGACAGTGTCGATGATCTTCGTAATGACCTGGGGTTTGCCAACTTGCAGTTCGTAGCCCTCTCGTCGCAATGTTTCAATAAAAACGGAAAGATGGAGTTCGCCGCGACCGGATAATATATACTCGCCGCCTTCGCCCATGGTGAGGCGAAGGGAGACGTTGGTTTGGAGCTCTTTATCGATACGGTCGAGGAGCTGGCGGCCAGTCACAAACTGACCTTCCTTACCGGCAAAGGGCGAGGTATTAGCCGAGACGGCCATGCGTAAGGTTGGCGCCTCGATCTCGATTGTCGGTAGCGCTTCAGGGGTGCTGGTGTCGGCGATCGTTTCGCCAATTCCCGCATTTTTAATACCGGTAATCGAGACAATATCGCCCGCTTCAGCTTCAAGAACCTCGAGGCGTTTTAGCCCCTGGCTGACAAAGACTTTATCGATCCGTCCTGATTCCTTAATCCCCTCCTGGTTGATGAGGGCGACGGCCAGACCGGGCCGAGCGATGCCCCGACTAATCCGGCCAATCGCGTATTTACCCTGAAAATTATCCCAGTCAAGCGTGGTGATCAGCATTTGGAAGGCGCCGTCTCGACTATTGGATGGGGCGGGGACAAAATCAAGAATCGCTTCCATGAGCGGCGTTAAGTCCCCCGGTTCGTTTGGATCGATCGGCTTTTCCGCCCAAACCTTACCGTCGCGTCCAATGGCGTAGTAAATGGGAAATTCCAACTGCGCCTCATCGGTCGCCAAATCCAAAAAAAGATCGTAGGTTTTGTGGAGAACTTCGTCGATGCGAGCGTCGCGCTTATCGATTTTATTAATGACGACGATCGGGCGCAAACCGAGTTCGAGCGCCTTCTTGAGGACAAATTTCGTTTGCGGCATTGGTCCCTCTTGGGCGTCGATCACCAATATGGCACCATCGGCCATATTGAGGGTACGCTCAACCTCGCCACCAAAATCGGCGTGGCCCGGCGTATCGATGATGTTAATTTTGGTGTCTTTATAGACAATGGAAGTATTTTTAGCCAAAATCGTAATGCCGCGCTCGCGCTCCTGATCGTTCGAATCCATAATTAGCGTTTGACTCATGACCGCCTCATTGTCGCGGAACATTTTTGATTGCTTTAATAGACCGTCGACAAGAGTCGTTTTGCCATGGTCAACGTGAGCGATAATCGCGACATTGCGTAAATTCATTGGTTTAGCTTAGCATTTTTCAGAT
>CAZNEF010000009.1:0-2128 GCA_964572235.1 uncultured Candidatus Saccharibacteria bacterium
TCATTATGCTTGGCCTTCGCTTCCTCGTTGCCAGCAACGCCCTATTCGTCGTATTGATAATCGCCCTACTCTCACTTAGCGCTTTTTCCCTTAACCGCTTACACTTGAGGAGTCTACCGATGCTTAGTCAATATTTTGACCATAAAGTTACCAGCCAATTTGGCGATTCTGTCCCCGCTAACAGAGACGGCAAGCGCACCGCAACGACTTTTAGCTCGGAAGTAAGCACTGCCAATATGAATCGCTTGGTCATAAACGTTGGCCATACCTATAATCTAAAGCTCAAGGCCGGCAGCGGTACCAGTGTGAAGGTTGATTTTGAGGGTCCGAAAGTGCTTCTCGATGCTCTTACCTTCTCGCCCGACGCTAGTGACCTAACGCTCAAAGATAGTTATGCCGGGCCCATTAACTTTTTCGGTTCGGCCGATGAGGTTAAAGGCACGATTAGCCTACCCGAATCTCTCACCTTAAAACTTGAGCTCTCGGGTGCCGCTCAGGCCATGCTGACAGGACACAACGGGGCATTGAGTGCCCATAATACTGGGGCGACGACGGTCACCTTGAGCGACAGCCGATCGGAAAATCCAACGCTCGATCTCTCAGGAGCGAGTACGGTGAACTTGGATAACTGTCAGGGCGAAGCTATACT
Organism: uncultured Candidatus Saccharibacteria bacterium; assembly: GCA_964572235.1. Lineage (GTDB taxonomy): Bacteria > Patescibacteriota > UBA1384 > CAYGGE01 > CAYGGE01 > CAZNEF01. The sequence goes on from CAZNEF010000009.1 coordinate 650, forward strand.
GACCGTTGACGGGACGAGTAAAATTAACTGTAATCGGGGTCAGATCGCCAAACTGACGGCGAAGGCCGTCGGCGCGAGCACCATTCTAATCAAGACCGGTACGCTCACGGCTCTCGATGTCACTGCCTCAGGGGCAAGCCATATCAAAGTCCCCAAACCGAACGGCCAAACAAAGCAGGATCTTTCCGGACTCTCAAGTCTGAGTTATAATTAGGCCGTTATGCTACTTCTTCGTTGGTTGCTCAACGCTTTTGCCCTGATCGTTGTTTCTTTGATTGTGCCAGGCTTTCATATCGCAAACTTTTGGGCCGCCCTTGTCGCGACCTTGATTTTGGGACTGGTCAACGCCGTCGTCCGCCCGCTGCTCCTTTTGCTGACTTTGCCAATCAACATCCTTACTCTTGGACTATTTACCTTCGTCATTAACGCTTCAATGATTCTCCTTGTCTCAACTATCGTTCGCGGTTTCACGGTCGACAACTTTACGGCCGCCTTTTTTGGTGGCATCGTGCTCTGGCTAATATCTCTCCTGTCCAATGTTTTTGTTCTTGAATGAGCAATATTTATTTAGATCATGCGGCGGCGACACCGATTGATCCGCGGGTCATTGAGGCGATGGCGCCGTTTTTGGCCCTTAACTATGCCAATCCATCGTCGATTCATCGGGCTGGACGAAAAGCCAAGGCGAGCTTGGCGCAAGCACGGCGAACGACCGCCCGCGTTTTGCGCTGTCAGCCAGCCGAAATAATTTTTACGGGCAGCGGCACGGAGAGTGATAATCTGGCGATCTTCGGCCTCTCTAAGGCCTTAGAAATGTCTAAGACGACAAAGTTGTTTGCTAGTCGTGAAAAGCCCGTCCTGCGACCAAAGAGACACATTATAACCTCGGCCATTGAACACCGGGCAGTCCTCGAAAGCTGTCGGGCCCTCGAGCGCGAGGGCTATCAAGTTACCTATCTGCCGGTTGATCGTCATGGTTTGGTGAGCCGCCGTCAGTTTGAGGCGGCGATTAACGATGAGACGTTTCTGGCGAGCATCATGTACGCCAATAACGAGATCGGCACGATTCAACCGATTCGCGAATTGGCCGTCATCTGCCGGGATCGAAAAATCTATTTTCATAGCGATGCCTGCCAGGCGGCCGGTGCCCTCTCGCTTGATGTCGAAGCGCTTGGTGTCGATCTGCTGACTTTGAACGCGAGCAAAATCTACGGTCCAAAAGGCGTTGGTTTGTTGTACGCGCGTCAAGGGACGCCGCTCCAGCCAATTCTCCACGGTGGTGGTCAGGAGAAGGGGCTGCGCAGTGGTACGGAGAATCTGGCTGGCATTATTGGCTTGGCGAAGGCTCTGGCCTTGGTCGATGCCGAGCGTCAACGTGAAAACGCCCGTTTAGTTGAGCTACGCGATTATTTTATTAGTCAGATTTTGGCCCGCGTCCCTGGCACGCGACTCAACGGGCACCCGAGCGAGCGTCTGCCG
>CAZNEF010000010.1:0-4090 GCA_964572235.1 uncultured Candidatus Saccharibacteria bacterium
CAATGCTGTAGAGGCTCAGCGGTTAGTGAGGCGAGTCTGTCAGAATTGCAAGATTAAGGATAGTGTACCGCAAGGGGTAATCGATGAAATTGCCAAAGAGTTGAAGGATGCAAATGTCGATGAGCGATATAAGGATCCGACGCACTGGCAGTTTTATCGTGGCCAGGGGTGTCCAGAGTGTAGCAATGGCTATAAAGGTAGAGTCGGTATCTTTGAGGTCATGACGATGAGCGACCAGATTGAAGCGCTAGCCGTCAAAAAAGAGCCAGCCTCAGTGCTTGAAGAGCAGGCGGTCAAAGAGGGGATGGTGCTCATGAAGCAAGATGGCCTGGTTAAAGCCCTGAACGGTCTGACGACTGTCGAAGAGGTACTGAAGGCGACAACCGAGTAGTCGTCTGCTATTATGGTAATAAGTTCCAAGGAGGGCATTTATGGCTGATGAACCGGCGGCTTCGGCCCGGATGAAAAAGTTACTCGATGAGGCCATTAGCCGCAAAGCTAGCGACCTGCATTTGAGTGTTGGTGTACCGCCGATTGTCCGTGTCGATGGGCGTCTGGCGCCGATTACCGGCGAAGAGGTCCTCGGACCGGCGGAGACAAAAAGGCTTGGTCAGAGTATTATGACGGAGCCTCAACTCGAGCGTCTTACGGCCCGCCGTGAAGTTGATTTTTCCTTTGGCTACAAGAGCATGCGCTTTCGCGTCAATGCTTTTTTTGAGCGGGGCAATGTCGCGGTCGCCTTACGTTTAATCCCCAAAGATATCCGGACGCTTGAAGAGCTCTTCTTACCGACGAGCCTAGAAAAATTTACCTTGCCAAGTCAAGGTCTCGTTTTAGTCACCGGCCCAACTGGTCATGGTAAGTCAACGACTGTGGCTGCCTTAATTAAGCATATTAATGATACTCGACGGGCGCACGTCATTACTGTTGAGGATCCGATTGAGTATTTATTTGAGCATAATAAAAGTATTATTCAGCAGCGCGAGATCGGTTCGGATTCGCTTTCGTTCGCTCGGGCCTTACGATCGGCCTTGCGTGAGGATCCAAATATTGTCGTCCTCGGAGAGATGCGCGACCTCGAAACGATTGAGGCGACGATGACCATTGCCGAAACCGGTCACCTTGTTTTCGCCACCCTACACACCAATAACGCGGCCCAAACGGCAGACCGGATTATCGATGTTTTTCCGCCCCATCAGCAACCACAGGTCAGAACTCAGCTTGCCAATGTTTTAGTTGGTATTATTTCTCAGCGTCTACTGCCGCGAGTTTCGGGTGGCCGCATTGTCGCCACCGAAATCATGATCGCCAATGCCGCCGTTAGGAACGTGATTCGCGAATCAAAGACCCATCAACTTAACAATATTATTCAGATTTCGGCAGGTGAGGGCATGATTAGTCTCGACAAAGTGCTCTCCGAACTGGTGGTCAAGGGCGAGGTGACGATCGATGACGCCCTCGTCTGGGCCTACGACCAAAAAGCCTTTAAGGCGCTCGTTTACTAATTTACGGTCAGGATTTTAATGGGTCAAATACTCGATTTCATTCGTAATCTACCACTACTGCGCCACGTCTCGATTAAAGACAAGGCTTTTTTGTCACGACAGCTGGCGACGATGTTGGGGAGTGGCATTCCCCTGGTTGAATCGATCAACGTTTTGCTCATCCAAACGAAAAACCCGGTTATCCGTGAAGGTCTCAACGCCATTGTCCACGATATTGAGTCTGGTCTGACTTTCTCAACAGCGATTGAACGACAGCCGGAAATTTTCAATAGTATCTATGTTGCCATTGTCCGTTCCGGTGAGGCGAGCGGTAAACTTGAGGAAGTATTGCTGCAGCTAGCGGAGAATATTGAGAAGGACAGCGCCCTCGTTGGCAAGCTGAAAAGTGCCCTTGTTTATCCCGTTTTCATTATTACGGCGATGATCGGCGTCGCTATTTTGATGATGGTCAAAGTCATTCCCCAACTTAAGAGTATCTTTACGGATAGTAATGTGCCCTTACCGTTCACTACCCAACTGCTAATTGGCGCTTCGGATTTTATGGTTAAGTTTTGGTGGTTGGTTATCATCGGCCTCATTGGCGCGGTTGTAGGGATTGGTTATTATTTGAAAACTCCACAAGGCACAACGTTACTCAATAATGTTGAGGTGCGTATCCCGGGCGGCATTAGCGAAGACCTCTACATGGGTCGCTTTACCCGGACCATGAGCATGCTGATTAAGTCTGGCCTGCCCATTATCCAGTCCATCGAGATTACCGCTCAGGTTATCAATAACGTCGTTTTTCGCGACGTTCTACTCGGCGCACAGACCGAAATTGAACGCGGCTTACCGCTTTCGACGCCTTTGGCACGCTCACTATATTTTCCCAAAGTTGTCACCCAGATGATTCTAGTTGGTGAACAGACCGGCCGCCTCGATCAAATCCTGGAACGGCTGGCCATTTATTATGAAAATGAGGTGGATGATAAAGCGAAGGGGATTTCGTCATTGATAGAGCCGGTGATTATTGTTATATTAGGTATAGGTGTAGCTTTTCTTGTCATGTCCGTCCTCCTGCCGATTTACAGTATAACCCAGGTGCAGTAAGCCGCGTTGTTGGTTGTTTAGTGGGTGAGTTGTGGAAAACTTACCCACTAGCCGGCCAATCTTGGTTGGTTAGTCACTATTCGCAGCCCATAACGTAAAGTGAGGGATGGTCGATCGAGTAGCGACAATCGATTTTACATATTGTTATCTATCTATCCAAGGAAAAATATGAATCGACGCGGTTTTACATTGGTGGAGCTATTGGTGGTCATCGCCATTATCGGTATTTTGGCTTCATTTGTTTTAAACTCATTGGGTTCTGCTCGTGGCAGAGCCCGTGACGCCTCACGTCGGAATGATTTGAACCAGGTTCGCACTGGTCTTGAACAGTACGGTATTGATTTTGGCGGTGTTTTCCCGTCAGCCCAGAGCCCACATTACTGGTCCCGTACTAGCTCAACGGACGAAACGCCGATGGGCCCAGCCATCAACCCGACGACAACCGGCTTCCTCTCCATTCTTAAATCAGGTTCTTACCTGAGTGCCATACCACTACCCCCTAGGTTTCCGGAATACTATGGCTACATTACAAATGGTGCTGGGGCTATTGACGCGACGTTCCCACCGCCAAGTGCGCCGGACACCCAATACTTACTCGAGGCCCATTTGGAAAAACCGACAGACTCCACAAAGCCATTTCTACGGTTGAAAAGTACTGGCGCAGCCCCAGTTAGCGCACCCAGCCCATCGCTCACCAGTATCCCATAATTATTAGGTGGAATTACATTATGAATCGCAAAGGTTTTACTTTAATTGAACTCTTGGTGGTCATCGCCATTATCGGTATCTTAGCGGCTATGGTTATTGTTTCTCTCGGTGGTGCCCGAGCCAAAGCGCGTGACGCGACACGCAAGAGCGACTTATCACAGATTCGATCTGGACTTGAACTTTACTTCAATGACCAGAAGCCGGAAAAGTACATTACCGCTGCCGGTGGGGCCGACGTAACAAATACGCCGATTGATGGTTCGGCAGGTGACGTAATTTCGCCGATCCTAAAGCCGAATTACCTAAAGAAGATCCCGTTCGATCCTAAGGGTACAGGCATTTATGTCTATCATTATACCTCGACTAATTCTGGGGCTGATTATACTCTAGATGCGACACTCGAAAATGCTCAAGACCCAGCTGGCAGCGCCGGCGCGGCTGGTGGTTATAAGGTTACCAACCAATAACTCCGAGGAGTTTCATGAAACGTAAGGGTTTTACTCTAATCGAATTACTGGTGGTCATCGCCATTATCGGTATCTTAGCGGCTATGGTGATTGTCTCGCTTGGCGGTGCCCGAGCGAAGGCGCGTGATGCTAATCGTAAGAGCGACCTGTCACAGTTGAAGTCGGCACTCGTTCTTTACTATGACGACCAGAAGCCTTCTCAATACCCGCCGAATGACGCGGCTCAGCCAATCGATGGCACGACCGATGCTCTTTCGTTGGCCTTAAAGCCGGCCTACCTTAAAACAATCCCCCTCGATCCGAAGAATCCGACGCTTGTCT
>CAZNEF010000011.1:0-2272 GCA_964572235.1 uncultured Candidatus Saccharibacteria bacterium
ATAAATACGCCCACAGGACAAACCATCCGTTTGACGGATGTTGCCGATGTCCGTATCGCACCAGCGCCTAATGCTATCAATCACGAAGGTCTCTCCAGAAGACTTAACGTTGAAGCTGATGTGGTAGGAAGAGATCTGGGCTCAGTGATTGACGATGTCGAAGATGCTCTCGATACAGTTCAATTTCCCCTGGGCTACTATCCGACATTGCTTGGCGAATACGCCGAGCGACAAGCGGCGCAAGAGCGCATTGTGATTATGGGTCTCCTTGCGGTGCTCGTGATTTTCTGCCTCTTACGGGTATCGCTTGGGAGTTGGAAAGTGGCAACTATGGCTTTTTTAAGCTTGCCAATGGCGCTGTCGGGAGGCATCCTAGCGGCGCTTTTGTTTGGCGGCGTATTGACGCTCGGTTCTTTGGTTGGTCTTCTCACCATTTTAGGCATAGCAGCGCGTAATAGCATTATGCTCATTAGTCACTTTCAACATCTTGAAACAGTAGAAGGCATACCTTTTGGATCGGCTTTGGTTCAACAGGGTGCACGAGAACGACTGGTACCGATTCTCATGACCGTGTTAACGGCCGGACTGGCATTGGTGCCGCTCGTGATTGCTGGCAATATTCCTGGGCATGAAATTGAACATCCGATGGCCATTGTTATACTCGGTGGCCTACTAACCTCGACGCTGGCCAACTTGTTTGTAGTGCCCGTGTTATACCTAAGGTTTTTCATCCCTTCGACAGGCTCACTTTTCGACCAGCGTAAAGTGCCATGAGCTTGTCGAGGAACAGGGTTAATCTTAAGTGCGTCGAAGAAGATTGACACCTCATCTGGCCAGCAGTATCGTGACATGATGTTTCCACTACGACATTTTCATATCTTATTAGGGGCAGTTGTAATCTCATTGGTAATTTTCGGTTTTGTTCGTCGGTCCGGCTCGATGCCGGTGGTGACTGACGGTAATGAGTTAACCGATGCGCAACCTATACGGTTCGAGGAAATTGACCCGAGTAATTTTGACCGATCAACGACGATCGACAACCCGTGGTGGTCGCTAAAGCCTGGGACGAGATGGGTGTACGAAGGGTATAGTCTAGCGGATGGCGAGCGTGTTCGCCATATGGTAGTGGATACCGTAACCGATCTTACCAAGGATATTAATGGCATACGTGCGGTCGTGAGTCTGGAGGAAGATTACAGTGATGGCAAATTAATCGAGAGAGAAATTGCCTTTCACGCACAGGACAAAAATGGCAATGTGTGGCACTTAGGTCAGCTGCGAGAAGAGTATGAGGATACGCATTTCAGTGGGGCTCAAGCCTGGTTGGTTGGCCATCTCACTGACGCCAAAGCGGGGATCAGGATGTTAGCCACGCCAGTTCAGGGTGCCAGCTATTCTCAGGGTTATGCGCCGCCGCCTTTTCACTGGACCGATCGTAGCTATGTCTCTCAACTGGGCCAGCAGACGCGAGTCGCTGCGGGTAGCTACAATGACGTGATGATCATCGAAGAGTGGGACGAGGAAACTCCACCCGGGGTCTTTCAGACTAAATACTACGCCCGCGGGGTGGGCTTAGTTCGGGTTGGCTTTAGAGGTGATGATCCTGAGCAAGAGGAATTAGAGTTGGTTAAGGTTGAGCAGTTGGGACCAGCATTTTTAGCTGAAGCTCGTGAAGAGGCGTTAAAAATTGAGGAGCGGGCCTATGTGTACGGCCACACGTCGCCTGCAGAGCAGATCAAGTGACGTGAAACTTTTGCCTGTGCGCAGGCGAAAGGATTAGTTTGGATATTGGTATGCAAATACCAAACTTTAACATTTCTTATATGTCGCGGCGGTGTCGTTTCGGCAAGAATCGAACTAACATCATAGTGTTTGTCTTTCATGTTTTGTGAAAAAATGATGGCTACCCAAATAAGCTCCTACATCTTTCGTCAACATACATTAATTAGCCTGTAATTGTACTTGACCCCTTATTACTTTGTGCAGCTTCGGTAGCCAGAAGGTAAAGGTGCACGGAAAGAATTCAATGGTTGGGATGGTAGCGTACCTATCCCAACTTTTAACATTTGTTAGATGTAGCTCGACCGTCATCTTTCGGCAAGGGAGCAACGGAGAATCAAGGCGCCTATATAAGCCAGTTTGCTAGTCAGTAGAAGTAAGAAAGAGATTAATTGTACTTGACCCCTTTTTGACCCCTTTTTGTCTTTTTGTCATACAACTTTTAACATTTCTTATATGTCGCGGCGGTGTCGTTTCGGCAAGAATCGAACTA
>CAZNEF010000012.1:0-5726 GCA_964572235.1 uncultured Candidatus Saccharibacteria bacterium
CCGTGAAAAGCTATTTAGCGAACTCATCGCCACGTTAGATTCCGATTTTGGCGCGGTTTTGCCATAGGTTCTATAAGGTATTTGGCGTATAATCGGTCATGAAGGAGGGGAGATGCGCTACCCGGGGCCGCATCGACACGAACACTCGCTCCGTGCTCTATTTGGTACGGCTGCGTTTTTATTTTTTATATTTGGTCTCATGGCCTTCGCGCGAACCGAGCGTGCTGGCACCGTCGCCGCCAAAACGGTTGTCGCGCCGCGCGTTTTCGCCCCCTCGCCCTCACCAAGTCCGATAGCAGTTACTTATGTGCGACTTTTTGATGGTGTTACTCACCAAGCCTTGGCTGGCGAGGCGATCGCTCTCGTGACGACCCCGAGCTGCGCCCTCACCGGTCCCTGCCCGACGACGAGTCCCTTGGTCTTGACCGCCGACGCTAATGGGCAGATTACCGTTGCTCAAGCTTTGTTGCGCCAACAGCCGAAACTTTACGCGGCCGGCTATAAGCTCGATACCTACTTCGCTTTCTTAGCGCCCGATCAGCCAAATCAATTAACTCTCTATAAGCCGATCGATACTGGCGGCAGTGGCGCGAAAATTAACTACGATCTCAACCTCGATACGATTCCGATCGGCCTCAGCCCGGCGGAGTGACTCTATCTTGTTCTCCTGACCGCTCTCGTGTACGCTATGAGTGGCTCTGATATTCAGAATAAGGAGGCTGATGCCGCGTCTAAAAAAGAAAAGAATTGAGGCCGAAAAACGGCGTTTGCTGTGGACGGTCAACCCGGAAACGCGGCGAGAAATTATCGCTATCTTTCTACTCGTTCTTGGCGTGTTACTGCTCTTGGCGACGCTCAACCTCGCCGGCATTTTTGGCGAGGCTCTGCTTGGTATTCTCAAACAGCTCTTTGGTGTCCTCGGTTTTTTTGTTTCGGTCGCCTTAATTATTATTGGCGGCGGACTCCTTCTCAAACGTCTCAACCTTAAGATCACCCAGATTATTGGTATTGTGCTCTCGTTTATCAGCCTGCCGACTCTCTTCTATCCGCATAGCGGCTTTTTTGGCATCTTACTCGGGTCGCCGCTTCGTGAGGCAGTCGGTACCTTCGCCGCTATATTGCTCTCAATGGCCTTCGCGACCATTACCTTACTGATCGCCGCCGATACCTCAATCGCCAAGCTCCGTGGTCTCGATAAGCCTGACGATGATGACGATGAAGAGGCTGGAGTGAAGATCAATAATCCGGCCGTGCCGGTCATGAACCTTGGTGTCTTACCAAGACACGGTTTCCGGCTGCCCTTTGGCAAGAAGGCCGAGCCGGTAGCCGCCGTCGCGACAGCACCGAAAATTGTACCCATCGCCGCGCCGCGGACACGTGACAAAAGCTGGGTTCTCCCCGCTCTTGAGCTCTTAGAGGTCAGCTCGACACGGCCTGATCCCGGTAATATAAAGAAGAATGTTCTCTCACTCGAAAAAACGCTCAAGGACTTCGGTATTTCCGTGGCCATGGGCGATGTCAATGTCGGCCCGACCGTCACCCAATATACGTTGAAGCCGGCCGAGGGGGTGAAATTGAATCAAATTACGGCTCGGGCGAATGACTTAGCCCTGGCTCTGGCCGCTCATCCAATTCGGATTGAGGCACCGATTCCCGGTAAGGCGGCGGTCGGGATTGAGATTCCGAACAGGGAAAAGGCGATCGTCTCGCTCAAAGAAGTGTTGGCTTCCGACCAGTTTCGGGCCGAAAAATCCAATCTGACTCTGGCTCTCGGACGCGATGTTGCCGGTGAGCCGGTGACCATCGACCTGGCAAAGGCGCCCCATATCTTAATCGCTGGAGCGACGGGCAGCGGTAAATCGGTCGGTATTAACGCCATTATTTTGAGCCTGCTCTATCAGAACGCGCCGGCCGATCTCCGCTTCCTGCTTGTCGATCCAAAACGGGTTGAGTTTACGATGTATAACGAAATCCCCCATCTTCTCAGCCCGGTCATTACCGATCCGGATAAAACAATTAGCGCCTTGAAGTGGGCGGTCGCCGAGATGGAGCGGCGTTACCACGTTTTGTCAGAGCAGCATAAACGGAATATTGCTGAGTACAATATCGCTAATCCGGATAACCATATGCCTTATATCGTTGTCATTATTGATGAGCTCGCTGACTTAATGGCGACCTCGGCTAACGAGGTTGAAGGGGCGATTGTTCGCCTGGCCCAGATGGCCCGTGCCGTCGGTGTTCACTTGATTGTGGCGACGCAGCGGCCCAGTGTCGATGTTATTACCGGTTTGATTAAGGCCAATGTGACGACGCGTATCGCTTTTGCCGTGGCTAGTCAGATTGATTCGCGCACCATTTTAGACCAAGCCGGTGCCGAACGCTTGCTCGGTAATGGTGACATGCTCTATCTCGGTGGCGACAGCGCGCAGCCGCGACGTGTCCAAGGTGTATACGTGACGAGTAAAGAGGTTGATGTGGTGACGAAGTTTTTGCGCGCCGCCGGCCCTGCCGAGTACAATGAGGAGATTTTGACTTTTCGCAGCCAAGGTAGTGGTCGCGGTCCTGGTGAAGCCGGCGGCAGCCAAATCGATGACTCGATGTACGAAGAGGCGAAGGAGTTGGTTATTCAAGCCGGCAAGGCCTCGGCCTCACTCCTACAGCGTCGCTTACGCGTTGGCTATGCCCGCGCTGCCCGCCTCCTCGATATTCTTGAAGAACATGGCGTCATTGGCGCCGCTGACGGTGCCAAGCCGCGCGATGTCCTTGTCGATCGCCTCGACTACCCTGGCAGCCAGTCAACGGTGCCGGTTATGGAAACGCGTGACGATGAGCCAAAACGCTACGAGTAACACTATAGGTAAATGAGGGAATTGTTTCATGAATGCCATCGATTATCTGGTCTGGCTGGGCGATCCGGCGGCTGACGCCGCCTTGATTAGCCACGCGCAACGCCAGCTCTCGCAGCTTCGCACTTTTGGCCTGCCGGTCTTGCCCGGCTTCATTCTGACCGGCGATTTTTACCAGACCGTTCTTGATTCGGCTGGTATCGATCGTCTTTTAGCCGATGAGCTTCCCCATCTCGACTGGCAAAATGGTCGCTCCGTCGCCGCTTTCAGCAAAGCCCTGACAACGAAAATTAAAAAAGCATCCCTACCGGCCGATCTTAAAAATGCGGCGATGGCGGCCTATGCCCAGCTCGTCAGTATTGGAAAAGCGCGTCATTTTTTACTAACCGCTGCCTGTTCTGGTACGCCGGATGCCCCGATTACCCTTCACCCGCCGCTCCCAGTCAGTAGCCTCGCCGATTTTTTGCGCGCCATTCCCCTCTTCTATGCCACCCTGTTTGAGCTTCACAATCTTAACCCGGCCTTGATTGATGACCTGCAGCGTCATCGACTACAGCTTAGCCTCATCGTCCAGCCGCTCCATGCCGTCACGGCAAGCGGCTCACTGACCCTTCAACCGCTGACCATTGAGGCGGTTTTTGGCCGACTTGAACCGTGGCGCGAGGGTTTAATTGCCGCCGATCGCTACACGGTCGACCCGGAAACGGTGACAATTGTCAGCCGCGATATCAACCGTCAGTTGTGGCAGCTGAACGATCTTCACTCGCCGACGAAACATCGAACGGTCAGTAGCCTCGATCAAACGGCCCAAAAGATCGAAGATGAAACGGTGCTCGAGCTTGCCAAGTGGGCGATCGTCATGCAAAATCAGACCGATTGGCATCTCACTCTTGATTGGCAGCTCGATAATCGCGACCAACTCTGGCTGACCGCGGTCCGCTCGACCGCCGCCGCTATCGCTTATGACCGTCCCGTAGAGATCCTGCCGATGCTTCTCACCGGGCGGGCTCTCGTTCCCGGGCGTGCCGTGGGTGTGGTCCGTCTTCTCCACCAGCGGGCTGACTTAGCTAACCTTGAAGCGCACGATATCGCCGTCGTCGAAAATCTCTCCTTGTTTGGCGCGGCCCTACCGGAAATTGAGGGTATCGTCACGGAAAGCGGTCGGGCGACTGATGGTCTAGCTAAAATGGCCACCGAGCAGGGCCTACCGATCATTTTGGCGCCTGGCGCTACGCGCCAACTCCAGGCCGGTGTCCTTGTCACTCTCGATGGTCGCACCGGTCAAATCTATGCTGGCCGGGTCGCCAATAGACCAAATTGGGCCGAAGTGCCGAAGATCGAACCGATTACGGGGACGAAGTTATTGAGTCGCTGGGATAGTGTCCCAGATGCGACGTGTGCTGACGATGGCATCGGTCGTCTCTCGGCTCATACGCTTCTTAAAGAAATTAATCTTCATCCAAAGTCAGCGGCGCGTGATGGTCAAAGAAAAATCCTCTTGGCTCATTTTATCGATACGTTTTGCCAAGTCGCCGGCCTCTATCAGCCGCGACCAGTGATCTATGCGAGTAATGATTTGCTGACCACCGATTATGGCGCGCTGTCCGGAGGTGCCGAACATGAAAAAGGTGAGGCTAATCCCCTCTTGGGCTACCATGGCTTGCATCGGTCGCTTTGTGAGCCTGACTTTTTCCAGTTAGAGCTCGAAGCGATCCGTCGGGTGCGTGACGACTATGGCTACACCAATGTACATCTCATGCTCCCTTTTGTGCGCACACTCTCTGAGATGACCGCCGCCCGGCACATGATTTTAGGCAGCGGCCTCCGGCCCGGCGTCCAGTTTAAGCTCTGGCTCGAGTGTCAAACGCCCTCGAGCTTACTTTTGATTGAGCCGCTGGCGAGTCATGGCCTGGTGCAGGGGATCTCTCTTGATGTCGATCATCTCTCTCAACTGTTGCTCGGGGCAGACGCGGCGAACGTGGAGTTTGAGGCGGAATTTGATTTCCGTGAGCCGACTGTACTTGAGGCGATGGGACGAGCGATTAATGAGGCGCACCGCCATGGTCTGCCAGTTTTAGCGACTGGGGCCACTCTCGATCGTTTTCCCGATGGCCTCGAGTCGCTCCTACGTTTTGGGCTGACGGGGCTGATCGTCGAACCCGATTTGGTGGCGCCGTTGCGGCAATTGGTGGCCTCGATTGAGCAGCGGCTGCTGCTGGACCATGTGGTGGCGGAGCTGCGGGCAGCTGTTTAGGCTGTGCCCTGTCTACACGCTATTGACTTTTAACCTGATACATGGTAAAGATAGTATCTAGCGTCAGCTAGACTCTCTAAAGAGGTCTCCGCTACGCGGATGCAAAGTCGGAATCTTCCGAGCCTCCTTTGGTTAGGGTTGAAAAGGTGATAACGGTCCATGAGACTGATTACGCCGATCGAAGAAAAAGCTCCGAAAGTGGAGCACATGGCTGGTCTCCTGCGGCAGAGGCTCATGAAAGAGGAGATCGACATGGAAGTTCTCCAGCGCGCCAACGAGCGTGGTGGTGAACTGCAGGCTCTCTTCCTGGCCGCCGTTCTGCGGCTTGGCTGCAAGAGCCGGACCGCCAGCCGCCTCGACCTTCTCACCGAGTGCCAGGCTGCGGGTATCAAGCTTTGGGATTCCCCCCTCGAGAAAGTGAACGACGACAGAACCGACCCGAGGGAGGGTTACGAGTTGCTGAACTACGACCTCGATCGGATCTTCTCCCGCCGCCGCGCCGGCGAGATGCCCTGGGGTGGCAATATGAGCCAGCAGGCAGCCTGGGCCAAGGGCGGCATCTGTACGGTGCAGCAGGCCCTTCAGGCCGTCATGGACTACCATAGCGTTCACGGACATGTCCCGGA
>CAZNEF010000013.1:0-4859 GCA_964572235.1 uncultured Candidatus Saccharibacteria bacterium
GTGGCATATTGGCTTGAACTGTACTTAATCGTCAGTTGAGGCGTGGTCGTTGAAGTAATATCGACAGGTGCCGTAAAGCTGCTGCTGCTCGAGGCGCTTGTTACTGTGCCAGCGACGGTCAAGTTGCCATCCTTATCGAGCGACAATTTACTTGAGCCATTGACTTGAAAATCAAGGAGATTGCCCGTAAAGCCAGACGGTGCGTTCACGCCCAGACCGGTACCACCAGTCGACCAAGCGGTCGAAGTGGCGCCATTAGCTTCGACTAAAAGCTGAGGCTTCGTCGTTGTCGCTGATCCGCCACTGAACCAACTACCTGTCACTTTTAAAGCTGGTGCTGAAACGGCGCCATTGGCGGAAAAGGTGCTCGCCCCCGTAACAGCTAGGGTTGACGACAAGCTCGTCCCACCAGTGACCGCGAGGGTACCACCAAAGCTGGCACCACCACTAATCGCAATATTGCCGCTACTGTTAAGCTGCAAAACATTATTCGCCCCCGTTCCAGCGCGCGCGCCACCGACCGTGTCGGCATTAATAGCCGTCGGCACAGCGCCAATTTTACGCCGCGGCAACATCTCCCCGCTTTCACCGGAGACAAAAATACCCAGATAATAATCGCTACCGTTAAAAACAAGCGTATCTGGTAGCGCGTTTAGCGAACCAAGACGAGCGGCAAAAATGCCATTCGCCGTCGTCACGGTTTGCGTTTCTGACCAGACCGGGCTGCCGCCATTCGCCCCGGTATAAATACTGAAAGTGATCGTATAGGTCGAATCGGCGGTCGCCAGACCACTGGAGCTCGAAACGAGGCGCGCCGTAATGGGCAGCTCACGCGCAATCGTCGTCACCGCCCTCGCCCGACTAACCGTCACCAGATTAAATAATAGTATCAAAAACAGTGTTAAACCAACGACCGCTAACTTCAAAAGCGGAACCAACTTTTTCACTACCGAAGTTGAGGCGTCTAGCTTTCGCTGGCTCATGACGCTTCTTAACTTGTTATGCGGTTGTACCGAGTGCATCCGGTCTTGCCCTCCTTGTGATGCACTTACACCGTATCAACCCTGCTTCTTCCGGTCAAGGTTTAGTGAATCTGTAAAATTATTCAAAAACAAAAACCGATCGTAAGATTTGATCGGTATCTGTAAAAAATCTGGGGATAACTATTTGTCAAATGCGGTTATATGACTTGTGCAGTCTAAGGAATCGTGAGTGGAATCTCCATATTTTATGCGGTAGAAATTATTTATCCTTCTCGCCGAATTTCTTTTTATATGTCTCGATACATTTCGTGATGAATTGCCAGGCTTCCTCTTTATTCATAAATTTGCCAACTTGAGTCGTGTCTTTACCAGTCTGTGGAATTTTATAGAGTTCAAAGAATGTAACTACGTCTTTCCGCTGGTAGGGCGTCAGATCATCCACTGAATGCACGTGTTCAAAGCGTGGGTCTTTTGCATTAACGCACATAATCTTGTGATCTATCTCTTCATTATCAATCATCTCCATCGCGCCAATAACTCGACCAGTTACCATGGCCCCCGGAACAATCGGTCTACTACTGTAAAGAATTGCGTCAAGGGGGTCCTTATCATGTTCATTCCACGCGCATGGCACATCACAGTAGTTAATCGGATAGAACATAGGACCGTAGAGGACTCGATCAACCTCAAGCACATCTAGCTCGTGGTTATACTCATACTTGTTGTAATCGCCCTGACTGATCTCGACAACAAGAAAAAGGGTTTCGGGCGCTTTGTCTTGCTGAATTCTGTGAAAAAGTGATATGTGCTTCATATGGGTCTAATTCTGGAGCGGGCAACGGGAATCGAACCCGTTACTTCTCTTTGGAAAAGAGAGATTTAACCATTAAACTATGCCCGCTGGTCGGGGTGCGCGGACTCGAACCGCGGGCCTCAGCGACCCGAACGCTGCGCGCTACCAACTGCGCTACACCCCGAAACTAAAGTTTTGACATCGGTTCAATGTTCAGTTTATCACTTTTCAGGTTAAAAATATAGGTTAAGCAACGACTAGGCAGCGCGATCTTCAAGGATTTTGACAGCTCGTTTCGAGTAGTTCAACTTCTCGTTGATGTGTTTAATTTTTAACCCAATCTGCTCAAGATCATCCCGGCCCATGACACTCCTCTACGCGATTGAGCGCATGGCATAGCACAAAAAGATTAACAAATTATTAGCATTTTTTGGATGCTTTTTTTGACCAATTACCAGGTTTGGCGTATAGTAAACTCAGCAAAAGTTATCCACCGGCCCGGGTAGTTCAACGGACAGAACAATCCCGTCCTAAGGGAAAAATGGGGGTTCGACTCCCTCCCCGGGCACCAAATAGTTAGTCGCTTCGCCACCAGTCTGCTATACTGAAATTGATGAATAAGCCACAACTCATTAGCGCTCTGGTGACGAAAACAAAGGCGCCACACGACATTGCTGCCGATTTTGTGACCGCCCTTTTTGAGACGATCACCGAGGAGCTCCAAAAAGGTGAAAAGGTCGCGCTTGGTAATTTTGGCATCTTTTATTTAGTAAGGCATAAGGACCGGACGACATCCCATCCAACATCGAAGGCAGCGATCACGGTACCGGCTTTAACATTGGCGAAATTTAGACCAAGTCAAAAATTAAAAGAGTTGGTTGCCCAGGGTAAAAATCGAACAGATACCGAATAAATCATCATCGGTTTTTGTTCGCTTTCTAGCGTGGATTTCAGTGCAACTAAATTTCTAAAGGAGGGTTTGTGCGACACTATTTTTCCAAACCAGCAGCTTCAATCGCCCTGATGGTCCTGGGTGTTGGGCTGCTTACAACTAGTCTCATCATTTACCCATACAAAACGAGAATTGCCGATGCCCAGGCAAGCTGTATTGCCAACGCCAGCTATCCAGCCAAGCCGGTGGGCGCAAGAACATACAATAGCAAATGGAGTGTCACGCAATGGCTTCAAACCCAAGCCTACAACAGTCTGAAGGTGCCTATTGGACCAAGCAAATGGGACGTATATGGCTGGCAAAACGATGCGGCCGGTACTTCAACTTGTTACGATGAAAAATGGGCGCTTAGTAAAGTTGTCTACGGCGGACGGTCTACGGCCAAAGTAAAAGATGGTCAAATTATTTCTATTAACAATTTCTTTGGCAATAACAGCTGCGATTGCGTCGCGACAGTGACTCCCAGTGTCGACGCGACCGGTCTTGAAAGTAATTTTGTAGGCACACAGGCGGCTAACTTTATTCAGTCCGGAACGTATGGGGTGATTTACGCTTCAAGCGGCGAGCTCGACAAAGCCCACGCCTTCATTCCCTATGAATGGACAGTCACCGGTCACTATTAAAAAAATGAACCGTTTTTTACCGACTCTTAGCGTCCTCGTTTTTGTCGTCGGCACGACCGCTTTTAGCTATAGCTGGCACCAACGGCAAATCGCCCGCCGTCAGCCAGGGGGCATAGAAGGCCAACGTATGCGCGCTATCGAAGCGGCCAAAAAAAACGGTTATAGTACCTACTCGTACACGACACGTAACGTCCCGCCGCCGCTCGGCGGCGGCCACTAGGTCGATCGCGGGCTATGAACTCATTTCACGTTTAATAAGCTCAATATTCGTAGCGTGCCCGCTTTCAGTATCAATCTCGACCAAAACGGCCGATAAAATAATCGGACCCGTCGCTACCTCACCCTTCCAGGGTTGGCTCGTCAGGTAACTACGAACGATAATCTCGCGCTCAAGACCAAGCACGCCATCACGCGGGCCGGTCATGCCACAGTCCGTCAAAACGGCTGTCCCCTGCTCTAAAATGCGCGCATCGTTGGTTTGCACATGGGTATGTGTGCCAATGACAGCGCTCGCTCGCCCATCGACGTAGTAACTAAAAGCGATCTTCTCACTGGTCGCCTCGCCATGAAAGTCGATCAGGGTGGCCGTTGGACGGTTCGGGTCGGCTAAAATCGTGTCAATCGCCAAAAAGGGTGATTCCGAACGTTTGCCCATAAATACCTGACCAATGAGGTTAATGAGCCTCAGTCTCTCCTTACCGACCAGAATATCGGCGTAGCCACGGCCTGGGTCGGCGGCCGGAAAATTGGCCGGGCGCAAAAGCTTGGCCGTTTTCGTTGCCAAAATCGGGATGATCTCCGGCTTATCCCAAGTGTGATTGCCAAGGGTCATATATTCAATGCCCGACTCGAGCAGCTCCGCATAGGTATCGGCGGTCAAACCAAAGCCGGCGGCGGCATTTTCGGCGTTCGCCAAAACGATATCCGGCTTCAACTCCTGCTTTAGGGCGGGTAGAAGCTCACGGACAGCGCGACGGCCGGGCCGGCCGACAATATCACCAATAAATAATATCTTCATGGCCACGGCTCATCTCTACTTGGCGAATTCAACGGCTCGGGTCTCCCGGATCACATTGACCTTAATCATCCCCGGGTACTGCATATCCGCCTCAATTTTCTTAGCGATCTCCCGGGCCAATTTGAGTGCCTGGTAGTCGTCAATCGCCTCCGGCTTCACAATAATTCGAACCTCGCGGCCAGCCTGAATAGCGTATGATTTTTCGACGCCCTCGAAGCTATTGGCAATATTTTCCAGCTCAGTCAAGCGCTTAACGTAGTTTTCAAAGGTATCGCGGCGCGCCCCCGGACGAGCGCCCGAGATAGCATCGGCGGCTTTAACAATAATCGCCTCAACCGATTTCGGCTCAATGTCGTCGTGGTGGGCGCCAATAGCATTGATGACAATTTCACTCATGCCGTACTTGCGGGCGATATCCATGGAAATGTGGTGATGCGCGCCGGGCACATCGTGGTCAAGCGCCTTGCCAATATCGTGCATAATTGCCGCT
>CAZNEF010000014.1:0-1923 GCA_964572235.1 uncultured Candidatus Saccharibacteria bacterium
GTCGTCTTTTTGTGGCTCAAATTATTAATTTTATTATCCTTCTCCTCATTTTAAGAAAGTTTCTTTATCGACCGCTCACCGCTCTTTTGGAGCAGCGTCGAGAGCGCATCGAATCTAGCCTCAAAAAGGCTGAAGCGATCGATCGTCGCGCGGCAGATTTTGAGATTGAGCATGAAAAGCGTTTCAACGAGGCGAAAAAAGAAGCGGCGACCTTGGTAGCCGAGGCGAAAATAGCAGCAGAGACGTTGCGAGCAAAGCTGGTAACGGCAGCGCAAATCGAGAGCGATAAGTTACTCGCTAAAGCACGGGTAGAAATCACGCGGCAAAAAGAGATGATGCTGACCGAACTTAAACATGAGGTTGGTGGACTCGTCATTGCAGCGACCACAAAAATCGTTGGCCGAGATTTAACCCCTCGGTTGACGGAAAAAGAGATTAATGAGGTTGTGGAAGCGGCGCGTCTATGAGCTCGATGAAGCGCTCAGTCCATGATTATGCTATGGCGCTTTATGAGGCGGTGGCCACCGCGCCCGATCAGAGTCGAACGATTAGCGAACGTTTTCTCAGACAGTTAAGTCTTGATCATAATCAGCGTCTATTGAGACTTATCTTGGCCGAGCTCGATCGCATTGATGTTGGACTAACGGGCGGGGTCATCGCCAGAGTCGATACTGCCGAGTCGTTATCAGAGGCTCAAAGTGAGAGACTAATTGCGTCTATACAGCAGCAAACCGGGGCAAAAATGGTTCGATTACAGACAAATGTTTTACCGGCCCGGATCGGCGGTATTGCTGTCCAGATCGATGACCTGTTGATTGACCATACGATCAAACGCAAAATTGACGCATTAGCGGCCCGACTATAGGAGTGACTATGAGTAAAGAAAGTATTGTTGACCTAATAAAGCAGGAGATTGCCGCGCTCGATATTGCCCCGGTGCCAACCACAACGGGCATCGTACTCGAAGTTGGTGACGGCATCGCTCGCGTCCACGGGCTACGCAATGTTCGTAACTCCGAGATGGTTGAGTTTGCCAATGGCACGTCTGGCGTCGTTTTAAACCTGGAAAAAGACTTTGTCGGCGTAGTGATTTTAGGCGAGGACCATGATATCAGCGCGGGCAGTGTGATTACGGCGACTGGACGACTCCTCGAAGTCCCAGTCGGCGAGGCGCTTATCGGCCGCGTTGTTAATACTTTGGGTGAACCAATCGATAATAAGGGCCCAATTAAAAGCGAGCACAGTTCACCGGTTGAGAAAATTGCTCCTGGCGTCATTACCCGTCAATCGGTGAACACACCGCTCCAAACTGGCATTAAGGCGATTGACGCCATGATTCCGGTCGGCCGCGGTCAGCGGGAACTGATTATCGGTGATAGACAGACCGGCAAGACAGCCATTGCTGTCGATACGATTATTAATCAAAAAGGCAAAGACGTCATTTGTATCTATGTGGCAATCGGTCAGAAAGAATCAAAGGTGGCGAAAATAGTCGCCAAACTCGAAGAAACGGGAGCGATGGAACATACAATCGTTGTTAATGCTGGCGCTTCTGATCCGGCGGCATTGTGGTATTTGGCACCCTTTGCTGGCTGCTCTATGGCTGAGTACTTTCGTGATAAAGGGCAAGATGCTCTCATAGTTTATGATGATCTTTCGAAGCAGGCGACGGCCTATCGTCAGATTTCGCTCTTACTGCGACGACCGCCCGGTCGCGAAGCCTACCCGGGTGATGTCTTTTACCTGCACTCGCGTCTACTTGAGCGGGCCGCCCGTCTCAATAAGGAAAACGGCGGTGGCAGTCTCACCGCCCTACCAATCATCGAGACCCAAGCTGGTGATATCTCGGCCTACATTCCGACGAATGTCATCTCGATTACGGACGGCCAAATATTTCTCGAGACTGATCTTTTTTACCAGGGG
>CAZNEF010000015.1:0-8870 GCA_964572235.1 uncultured Candidatus Saccharibacteria bacterium
ATGAGCGATGAAAGAATCGGACAGTACGTGCTATGAACTCCATGATTCCATTACTGACAATCAAACGGATTCTGAAGCTCGGCCTGACCAATTTTTGGCGTAACCGCTGGCTTTCCTTGGCGGCGAGTTTAATGATTATGCTGACTTTAGTAACGATGGGTATCTTTGTGCTCTTAAGCCTCTTCGCCAATTCTACCGCTGAGGGCATTAAGGATCGAATTGATCTGACCGTTTATTTTTACGAAAATGCCACTGACGCCCAAATCAAGGATCTTGAGTACCAGCTGTCAAACCGCGCTGACGTTAAAAAGCTGACCTACGTAAGTAAAGAACAGGCCCTGACTGACTGGCAGCACCGACCGGTCAATCAAAAGGTTAAAGATTTGATAACGGCCGACGAAAACCCACTGCCGCGGAGCTTGCAGATTCAGGCAACCGATCCGGCGGCTCTGAACGCCCTGGCCAAAATCGTTTCTGCCGATCAATATAAGCCCTATATCCGCCAGGTCAGCTATGAACAGACGCGCATTGCCATTGATAAACTGATTCGTCTGACCGGCTTTATTCGTCGTTCTGGCTTGACCTTAACCACCTTTCTCCTTGTTATCTCCTTGATCGTCATTATGAATACGATTCGTCTGACAATTTTCACGCGCCGCGACGAGATTGAGATTATGCGTCTTGTTGGCGCCAATAGTTCATTTATCCGTGTTCCTTTTGCCGTCGAGGCGGTCCTGTATGGGGCGTTTGGCGCCCTACTCGCTTACGCTAGCATCTGCGTGATGATGGGCTCACTGGGTGGGCGTTTGGCTGGTTATTTTGCAGATGTCGCCTCTTCCTCAGCAACACCCTATTTTTACCTTATCCAACCGTATTTCGAAGCTTCATCTACCCATCCGATTAATTTTTTTAGTTCATTGCTCATTCTTTGGCAACTCGGCTTAGTTCAGGTCTTGATTGGTGTCCTCTTTGGCGTAATCTGTAGTTTCATTGCTTTGCGACGCTATCTTCGCATCTGAGAGGCTATTTAATAACTCAAGGATTGTGATATACTCATATATCAACCAGGAGGGTCGGCTGAATACATGGTCTAAATCTAGTCGTCGTATTTTCCGAAATTGGCTCGGCCCTTTAACGATCATCATCATATTGATAGGTAGTCAAACTGCCGATGCCGCGACTTTGCAGCAACTCAATCAAAAGAAAACGACCCTCCAAGGGCAGATAGACGCCAAAAATCAGGAAGCAGCTGACAAAAAGAAACAGGCTGACGCCCAGGCTCAAATTCGTAAGCAATTGCAAACAGTTATCAATAGGCTTGATAGCGACATTAACACGACCAACCAAAAGATCGACCGAACGCAAAGTCAGATTACCGATACAGAAAACGCCATTACCGAACAAGAGGTAAAAATTCGCCAAAAAGAGGCGGAGATCGTACGAAAAAAAGCCGATTTTAGTGAATCGGTGGCTGAGTCTTACATCGCTCAAGGTAATGGCAGCGCCCTTTTTACCTTACTCAGTCAGGATCGAATTAGCGACGCTTTTGACCAGTTGGCTGATCTTGATAACCTCGCCTCAAAGTTAATGAGCGACGCTGAGGCGCTCGATCGCGAACGTCAGGACTTACTGGCGGCTAAGGCGCAGCTTGAGCAAAAAGAGCAGGACCTTCAAGGTCAGCAGCAGCAGCTCGCCGCCTACGAAGAGGCGCTCAACAATCAAAAGGATCAAAAAGCGGTGGCGGCCGATCAGGCGAAGCAGGCTCAAGCGGCGCTTAATAGCCAGGCCAATGATGCACTCAAGGTCGGTGCTGACTTAAAGAAGCAATTTGCGGCCGTTGCGGCTGAGGCAGAAGCTATGGCCCGGGCGGCGAGCCGTAAGGCCGCGTCAGGGGTGACTCGGGGTAGTGCTCCACCTTCAAGCTATGGTTTAGTCTGGCCGATGGATGGTGCAATTACCACTTATTTCGGCGGCCGAACGCCATATCAGAATTTTCATACCGGTTTGGATGTCGCTGGCCCGGCTGGCGATCCAATTCATGCCGCGGCCTCGGGCACGGTAACATTGTCGACGAAAATGTGTTGCAGCGACGCAAGTGATACGGTTGATGGTTCGTATGGCTATGGCAACTATATTATGATTAGTCACGATAACGGCCTGGTCACTCTTTATGGCCACATGCTTCGTATGACCGTTGTCCCTGGTGATCATGTCGAACGTGGTCAAGTGATTGGCTACAGAGGTGGCTCGCGCGGTATGACTGGGGCTGGCTGGTCAACGGGCGCCCACCTTCACTTTGAAGTTCGCGATGCCCAAGGGCCAGACGATCCCATGAAGTATCTGCCATGAATCATCATGGGTTAATTTCGCCTTTTGTTCGGTTATGGTAGAATAGGCCAATGGAAGAAAAGCTCACCTCACCGCTCACCCAGCCGGATGACGCTGCCAGCGAAAAGAGCTTGCGTCCTCAGACATTAGCTGACTATATTGGCCAAACTCAAGTTAAGGCCAACCTCGAGATTTTTCTCAAAGCGGCCACGAATCGTGGTGAGCCGCTTGAGCATTTGCTTCTTTATGGTCCACCTGGACTTGGTAAGACAACGCTCGCTCACATTGTAGCTCACGAAATCGGTCGTCAAATTCGCGTGACCTCCGGGCCGGCTATCGAACGTGCCGGTGATCTTGCCTCGATCCTCACTAATCTCCAAGATGGTGATATCTTGTTCATAGATGAGATTCATCGTTTAAGTCATGTAGTTGAAGAGGTTTTATACCCAGCCATGGAGGATTACGTACTCGATGTCATCCTCGGCAAAGGGCCAGCTGCCAAAACACTTCGTCTCGAACTACCTAAGTTTACTCTGATTGGGGCGACGACTCGGATTAGCCTGCTTTCTTCGCCCATGCGTGATCGCTTCGGGGCAATTTTCCAGCTCGAATTTTATGAACCAGAGGATATTGAAACGATTATTGTTCGGTCGGCGAAAATTCTCCAGGTTACCCTGGATAAGGTCGGTCAGCATGAACTAGCCGGCCGGGCCAGACGGACACCGCGTATCGCCAACCGACTTTTAAAACGCGTCCGTGACTATGCCGAAGTCAAGGCGGCCGGCATCATTACTGGTCCTGTGGCGCGTGAGGCTTTGTCGATGCTCGATATCGACGCATACGGTTTGGATCGAACCGATCGCAAGGTGCTGTCGACGATTATTGAAAAGTTTAATGGCGGACCAGTCGGCATTGAAACGATTGCAGCGGCGACGAGCGAAGAACGTGATACAATAGAAGAAGTCTATGAGCCATTTCTGTTACAAACCGGTTTTTTAGAGCGGACACCGAAGGGTCGCAAGGCTACGGCACTGGCCTATCGCCATCTTGGATATAAGGAGTAATGAGCTAAACATGATCTTCGCCATTTTTGCGTACATTGTAGCTCTTTTCCTGATTGGCATAGGCAATGCGGTCGTTACCTATCACATTCTCCGCTATCGTGATCGCGACGATATCTCAGGCGGTGTGCTTGTTGTCTACTATATTTTTGCCTTGGCCGTTGTTGTAGGGACGGCCCTACTCATCAACTGGTCGCAAGTTTTTTCCTAAACCCGTAGAACTTATTTCTAAAGGACTCTATGGCGCATACGAATACGATTATTAACTTCCCTGGTCAGGCATCAGATGAACGGATCTTCATTTTCGCCCGTAGCTATCCGTTAGCTTTTCTACCAACGTTTGCCCTTATCTTATTGATGATTTTTTTAGGTACGGCGATTATCTTCATTGTGACCTCGAGCAATCTTATCCCCTATAACATCGGTGTTTTATTGGGGAGCGTTTTTCTGCTCTTCATGCTGCTTTTTGTCTTAGTTGAATTTTTTGATTTTTATTTTGATCTTTCTATAGTGACCGACCGACGTATTGTCGATATTTCGCAAAAGCTCTTTAGCCGTAAGGTCGCTGAGCTCCTGCTCGAAGATATTGAAGATGTCGACTCGCGGACGACCGGAATTCTTCGCACTTTTTTTAACTTTGGTGATGTTGAGATACAAACCGCTGGCAGCAAACCAAACTTTAATTTTGAGGCGATTCGCCACCCCAATGAAATCGCGGCGATAATTCTTGATCTTTCTGGCCAGGCGCGTCGTGGTGTGCTTGGCAGAGAGCGTCATCCACAGGGACCGGTGGCGGCCATTATTGGCAACACGATTTTGTCCCATACTACCAATCATATTAACGAAGTACCAGGCAACATTTAATCATCATTTAATTTTTATTTGCTAAAGTCCAGTGGTGCGCTACACTTTTTGGCTACTTTGCTTACTTCTTTTGCTTTGGCCGAAGCCGGTACAGGCGCTTGAATTTACGGAGATCGCCTACAATACAATCGGGAGCGATGCTGGACACGAGTGGCTTGAGCTCCATAACGAAACAGACACGTCCGTCGACCTCACTGGCTGGCTTTTTGCCGATGCGGCTAATCACTACCTGGCTATACCACCGGCCAAAGGAAGCCAAGGCTCACTTATCCTTCTACCCGGTGAATACTTGATTTTAGCCAGCAGCGCCAACCTTTTTCTGACCGACCACGCAGATTTTAGCGGCTCAGTTATTGACACGACGCTCAATCTCCCAAACTATTCAGCTAGTCAAAACCCTTCACCGACGCTACAAGTATTGTCAAAAACTAAAGCACCGGTTATTGCCGTGACTTATGTGCCAACGAAAAGGGGTGATCAGGGCTATACACTCGAAAAACAGACCGATGGGACATGGGCGGATTCGACAGTCGTCGGTGGCTCACCCGGCCAACCGCCTTTGCCACCAATTATTTACTCTAATACAATCCATTTCTCCGAACTAATGCCCAATCCCGCTGGTGCCGACGCTGACCATGAGTGGATTGAATTTTTTAACTCAGGTGAAAGTATTGTCGACTTGGCCGGTTGGACGCTCAAAACAAGTAGCCGTCAAGTGATTATACCAGCGAGTACGCATGTTGCGCCCTTAGGTTTCGTCGTCTATACAATTCCCGGTTCGATTTTGAAAAATAGTGATGAAATAGTCCAACTAGTAACACCACGGGGCAGTGCTATCGACAGTGTGGCCTTTTCCGGGGCCGCTCCCAATGATCAATCTTACAGCTTGAGCACCGGTCGTTGGCGTTGGACTGACCAATTGACGCCCGGTCGAGCTAACCAAATAAATCAGCCGATTTCGCCCAGTCCGATGGCAATCGCTAGCCACATACCTGACAGCCCAAGCCCGCGTTTTCTTACACCCGAACCGATCAAGCAACCGAGTCCTCATATAATACCAACATTCTCAATTGATCGGGCGATGGTCATCACGCCGTTACCGATCACAATAGCTTCTATCGATACTAAAAGTCGTCCAAGCCCTGCCTCCACTGTCCCGTCGCCAGATTTTACGCCCCGTGTTTTGGCTGATCGAAACCGCCGACCTCCACCAACGACCCAGCCACTCAATGTCGTTATTGCCAGCCTTTTCGCACTCATTGGTTTGGGCTTGATTGGGCGACGGCCGTTTCTCGCACTCCTCAATCGTTACCGACAGCAAAAGCGACAAGGCCTGATCACCGACTAATTGCTCAGGTTATTTTTCTATGTTACGGTATGCAATGAGTTCGAGTTTAGGAGGTTTTTACTGTGAGTTCAATCGGTCGACCACGCCGCCGCCATATCATCGGTTCAACAGGACGGATCCACAAGACCGTAATGACCGAGTCGCCCTCAGCCAATCGAATCAATATCCAGGCTCTGAAGAAGTGGCTGAAAGTTATCACCATGAGCCTAGCGGCTTTCATCGGCATTTTTTTAGTGTGGACGATGATTAGTAGTGTTATTACTCTGCGCAAGGTGGCTGACAACACACCGAACGACCATAAAGCGCCGGCCCTCAATTTTCTCGGCGAGGTCAAACCAAATCAGCTCCAGGGCGAAGGTGATGGTCGCGTTAACGTTCTCTTACTTGGGATGGGTGGAGCGAAACACCCTGGAGGTAGCCTTACCGATACGATTATAGTCGCTAGTTTTGATCCAAAAAATAAAAGCGTTTCTTTACTCTCAGTTCCGCGTGATCTTTGGGGGCCGATTGAGGGTTTTGAATCAACAAAGATTAACGCTGCCTATGCATATGGTGAGCAGTATGCTAAACAGACCGGTGGCGGTGCTGTCTTGGCCAAGAAGACGATTGCGAAGATTTTGGATCTCCCCATTCACTACTATGTTCGACTCGATTTTATGGCGCTAGAAAAATTGGTTGATGCATTGGGCGGAGTGACAGTCGATGTCGAAAATCCAATCGACGATTACTCATACCCGGCCGATGACATGATTCGTTACTCACCGTTTCGCCTCAAGGCCGGAACACAGATCTTAGATGGGGCCACCGCTTTACGCTATGCCCGTAGCCGACATGCCAGCGGCGCCGAGGGCAGCGATTTCGCCCGTGCCCGTCGTCAGCAGCAACTTATTGAGACTGTCAAAGATAAAGCCTTGAGAATTGGCGTTTTGGGTAATCCCAAAAAAATCAACGAGATCATTAGCATTCTTGGCAACCATGTCAGAACCGATATTTCTCTCGGTGATATGCAACGTTTTATCGAACTTTTCAAATCCGTTGATACCTCAAATATTGTGACGAAGGTCCTTGACGATGGTCCCGACGGTGGTCTGGTTTCACATTCGGGTGACGCCCGTGGTTATATCTTGCTTCCACGCGCCGGTGACTATAGCGAAATTCAAGATATTGCTCACAGTGTTTTTACGGACCCATATATCCGTCAGGAAAAGGCCCAAGTAAGCTTCGTCAATGCGACCGGGAGCACAGTTCTTGGCCAACAAATCATTAAACTATTGACGAGCTATGGCTACATAGTTGCTGATGTGACACCCAAGGATCAGAAAAGTCTCAAGATTACGCAGGTCATCGATCACACTGGTAAAAAACCATACACGGTTAAATTTCTCCAATTACGTTTCAGAGTTAAATCGTCGCTCCAAAAAGACTCACAGTTTTCTGACGATATTGCTCTGACGGTTGGTACTGATTATGCGGTCAAGCGTCAGAACATTGTTCTGCCAAAGTCGACGCCGATCAATCCGAACTTCCAAGCTAAGGTCAATGGGGCAGCCTATGATGCCAGGCCATAAACTGCTACTCATCCTACTCTTTGCGGTGACCATTGCCGTTTATTTTTATCTTGATCAGACGACCCCGGCTCGTTTGAGTAGTGTGATCTTTTTTATACTGATCTGTACTTACGTTGCCGTGACCCATCGTCCCGACATCATTAGTAGTTGCATACTCTTTTTCGCCATCCTAGATATTGGTCTATACGTTTTTGCTACCGTCATCCCAGTTTGGGTTATGCCGCTAACACTCGTTATCCTGGTGCTAGTGCTTTGGGGTATACTATTTCGCTCGACAGGCTGGATCTTGGCGATCGGTTGTTGCCTCATGGTCCTTGAGCTGAGCTACGTAGCGCAGCGCACACGTTTCAGCCCAGGCGCCCAGGCTTTTCTTGTCTCATTACCGTTTATTGCCGCTAGTCAATATCTCTACTTTAAGCTCCATCGGTCAGATACTGACTAGCCTTGCTTGGTTAATCGTGATAGAGTTGGTTCTATGAAGATTTTTTTTCGACACCTTCTCGGCCGCCTAGATCGCTACTTAAATGGTACGATTAATTTTAATTTATTGAAGCAC
Source organism: uncultured Candidatus Saccharibacteria bacterium (assembly GCA_964572235.1). Classification (GTDB taxonomy): domain Bacteria; phylum Patescibacteriota; class UBA1384; order CAYGGE01; family CAYGGE01; genus CAZNEF01. Next base: position 7,726 of record CAZNEF010000015.1, read on the forward strand.
CCAGCTGTTCGCTGGAGTCTAATCGCCCTAACGGTGCTCTATATTGTCCTTGGCGTGATTGTCGGGCTGAAGATCTACAAGACAAAGACTGAATCAACCAATATCCGACGCATTCTGACGATTTATCCTTTCCCCGCTGTGCTTATGCCACAGGATGTTATTTTGGTCAGTGACTATCTGAATCAGCTGAAGTTTATACGTCATTTTGCCGATAAAACAAAAAAGGCCCTGCCGAGCGATACCGATCTGCGTGCGCAGCTTATTGGCCAAATAATCGAAACCCGGATGCTGTTGCGCGTGACGCGTCAATATCGTGCTAACGTTACTCGGGCTGACATCGATGCCGCATACAAAAAAATCGCTGAGGCTAACGGTGGGCAAAAAGAGGTCAACAATCTCCTTCGCGATCTTTATGGTATGACCGAACGCGAGTTTCGTCAGCTCATACGCGATCAACTCTTGCGTGAAAAGGTGCAGCAACAGATCCTAACTCGTATTCAAGCGAAGCACATTCTGATTAAGGACCAGCAAAAAGCCCAGGGTATTCTTGATCAGCTGAAAAAAGAGGGGGCTAAATTTGATGCCTTAGCTAAGGAAAACAGTGAAGATACAGCGACGCGTGATAAGGGCGGTGATCTTGGTTTCTTTGGGCGAGGTGTAATGGCGAAAGCATTTGAGGACGTAGCTTTCAAGCTGAAGAAGGGTGAGATGAGCCCAGCGCTTGTCAAAACCGATTTTGGCTACCATATTATAATGGTGGTTAATCGTACAGGTAGAGTCGATATGACCTATACTGACTACTTGCAGAGCTTAGGAAAAGAGATGAAGGCTTGGACGGTATTCAAATGACTTGACAAACGTGATGCGGTCTTATACAATTAATACAAATAGCCGAGGATGACATTGCGACAAATTGTTTATCGTTAGATTTCTAGTAGGTTAACGCCCTTCAATAGTAAGGGCTTTTCGTGTATTTTGGCGTTTTTGTGTATCTTTCTCGAGGCCGATCAATACCCAAATGAACGAAGCGAGGAGATTTATGGCCCAGCGCAAATATTTTCAAATACCGAAGTCGCATATGGCCTTACCCGATCTCATCGAAATACAGCGTACTTCATATGAGTGGTTGTTGCGTGAGGGCATTC
>CAZNEF010000016.1:0-6075 GCA_964572235.1 uncultured Candidatus Saccharibacteria bacterium
TCGGCATCGTAGCCGATAAACTCGGTCGCATGACGGGTCGTAAATGACGGTTCAGCCCGAAAAAGTGGCCCGATCTCAAAAATTTTCTCGAAGCCGGAGGCCATAGCCATTTGCTTATAAAATTGCGGCGACTGGGCTAAATACGCCTTACGCTCGAAATAGCTGACTTCAAAAAGCTCAGCCCCTGATTCGCTCGGTGTGCTCATCATTTTTGGCGAGTGAATTTCCAAATAATTATGCTCGATCCAATATTGGCGATAGGCTTGCTCGAGCGTCGTCCAAACCTTGTAGATGAGGAGATGTTTTGGTTTTCGTAAATCGATCCAGCGCCAGTCAAGACGGACGGACTGATCCGTTTCGTGCTCATCTTTAGTGATGACGGGAATCGGTAATGCGGGATCGGCTACAGAGAGCGTTTTGATCGCTTGAATGCTTATCTCCATACCGTCCGGCGCCTGCTTCTCCTCTTTCACCAAACCAGTTATCGCCACCACAGATTCCTGGGATAGGCCCTGGGCGACTTCAAGTACACCGGGAGCATCTCGGGAAATGACTGCCTGGACTAGACCGGTCACGTCACGGATCATGAGAAAAACGATACTCCCCTGGTCACGAATCGTTTGCGCCCAGCCCTCAATCGTCACCGTCTGTCCAAGTTTCTCTTTGATTTGGTTTATCATCGTACGTCGCATAAGATCCTTTCACTAGAAGCCATTACTAACGAATCTCCGCTTTGAATTGATTATTCATCGCTGCCGCCACATCCCCGTGAAGTTTATCAACCTCAGCGGCTTCAAGCGTTTTCTCAAGTGCCTGATAAACAACATGAAAGGCAAGGGACTGTTTATGGTGACCAAACTGCTCCGACTCGAACTGATCGAAAAGCTCGACTCCGATAATTCGGTTTGGTGATACCCCGGTTATCGACCGTGAGACCGCCTCAATCTCGACGTCAGAATTAATAATCATCGAAATATCGCGCACTGAGGGTGGGTAGATAGACACTGGACGATAAATCGGTTTTGCTTGAGGAATGTTAAAATTCAAATCATCGAGGACGAGTTTTCGAAGCGGTATTTCAGCCACGCTAATGGGGCGGCGAAGTTTATGGAGCTTGGCAAGTGGCAGGTCAGGTGTAATAAACTGAATGCACTCAATCGGTACAAATTTTGCCAGAAGGCTCTGCTTCCTACCGAAAACGACGATGGCGAGATGCATTTCCTCAAGGTTTTTCTCCGGGAAAACATTACCAATCTCGAAGAGTCGGGCATGGTCATCCCAAGAATTGGGCGCAAGGATTTTCAATAGATTGGACATAATCGCCGGCCGACAATAGGCAAAGTCGCCATTCACCGGATTGGCAAGACGGGCTAAACCGACATTCTCATCGATATGGCCAGAAAACGATTCAGCGTAAACTTCAGTTAGACCGGCCGTCACAAGACGGTCCTTAAGAGACTCAATACGAACGTACCATGAGTCATTTGGTCGAGAAACTTTGGCGATCACATGGTGAGGTAGCTTCGCGTAACCCTCAATCCTCGCCACCTCCTCAACCAGATCCTCAGCAAAATTTATATCAAAGTAACGCCAGCTTGGCACGGTTACCTTGTCGCCGGGGCCGAAACCAAGACGCGCTAGTGACTGCCGAATAGTGTTATCGCTAAAGCTCGTGCCGAGCTGTTCATTAACGAGGTTTGTCTGAAAGGCAATCGCTTTCACCGGCTGTGGTTTTGATTCGTTGACAAGCGCCTCACTGACCACCGTCCCACCTCGAATTTTTCCCAATAAGTAAGCGAAACGTTCGAGCGCGGTTGTTACTAGGGCCCAATCCGTTTCACGTTCATGTCGATACGAACCTTCGGTTCGTAGCCCGGTTAATTTTGTCGTCTGACGAATGAACGGTCTTGGGACACATACGGCCCAAACAAAAATATTTTTTGTGCTTGACGCGATCATCGCTGATTTTCCACCCCGAATACCGAGTAGATCAACGATTTGTCCACCGCTCTCGACAACAATCGAGCATTTAGGTAGCGTTATTGCCTCATCCTTGAGTGATAAAAAATGTTCCCCAGCTATGGAGAGGCGAATACTGAGACGTTTGGCCGGCAACTGGTCGAGGTCGAATGCGTGCATGGGTATGCCGAGTTCAAACATAATATAGTTGGTAAGATCAACGATGGTATTGATTGAGTTCATGCCCACCGATTCGACAGCCTGCCGTAGCCAGTCTGGCGAGGGCTCAACCGTTACCTCGTTGACGATCATCGCTGCGAGGCGATGATAGACCTCAGGGACAAGGGCAACTTCAAAGTCAGATAGTTTGGGACCGAATTTTAATACCGTCGTTTCCGGCAGCATAAGGTTTTGTCTAGTCGAAGCGGCGTACTCACGGGCCAAACCGAGAATCGAAAGACAATCACCGCGATTGGGTGTAATTTCAAGATCTAAAGTCGCGTTTTCTAAAACTTCCGACTCAAAACCGAGACTAACAAAACGCCGAGCGACCGCTTCGATCGATTCCTTAACCTCGACAAATTGCTTAAGCCAATAAATAGGTAATAACATAGCTAAAATTGTTTCAAGAAACGGAGGTCGCCCTTGAATAGCTGGCGGATATCGTCAATTTCGTAGTAAATCATGGCCAATCGGTCCATGCCAATACCGAACGCCCAACCACGCCAGCTCTTCGGTTCAAGACCCATATTCCGTAAAACTTCAGGATGAATCATGCCACTGCCGATACCCTCAATCCAGCGACCGTTGTAGAAGATGTCCATGTCCATACCCGGCTCAACAAAGGGATAATGATGCGGCCGGATGCGGGTTTTTATCGATGTACCAAAGATTGCCGTAAAAAGATGCTCGAGCGTACCAACCAATTCAGCCATATTCGCATCTTTCGAAATAACGAAGCCATCGAGCTGATTTAACGTACTCAAGTGAGTTGCGTCCGTCGCTTCGTTGCGAAACACTCGACCGGGCATAACAACACGGACTGGCGGTTCATGATCTTTCATATAATGACCTTGGCCAGTCGTGGTATGGGTACGCATGACTCGTCCATCGGTCAGCCAAAAAGTATCCTGAACGTCACGCGACGGGTGATCGGCGGGAATTCTTAAAAAATCAAAGTTGTACCACTCCGTCTCAATCTCAGGGCTTTGGTAGACATCGAATCCAAGTGTTGTAAAAACCGAGACGGCCTGACGCATGAGTTGGGTAATGGGGTGAAGGTGGCCGGTCATTCTTCCTTCTCAATCGTTGAGCTATCGGTTTTCGGTCTGGCGCGAAAGAAAAGTTCGAGTAATAAAACGGCTAAAACAAAGGCACCGGCATCGACAGGTGACAGGACGCGTAAGGACTGTAGAAAAAGGAGACCAACGGCGGCAAACGATATTAGGGTCGCCTGGCGCAATGAGACAGGAAAGTGGCTATAGATAAGCTCGCGGTTCGTAAGGAGGATGCGCATACCAAAACCGATAAAGGTAATAACACCGATCAGAAATATGAATAGGCTAGCATAGAGAGCGATAAATACAAATCGATCGCTTCGACTGGGATCAAGATTAAAAAAAATCGTTATCCAACCGCCAAAGGCGAGCAAGGTAAGCGTCAATAGACTAAAAAGTGACTGTCGAAGTTTCATAGCTCGTGCTTAATTTCGTCTAACAGTGAGTCGATACGATTTATTTCCTCCGGTCGATCATTAAGTTTGAATTCGACTCGTGGCGCATATTTCATTTTTAGTCGCTTCGAAAGCGGTTCGTAGAGTTCAAACGACCGCTTATTGAGTAAATCGATAACTTTTTCTGGTTTCGGTGTATTGAGAACACCAATCCAGACTGTGGCCAATCGCAAATTAGCTGAAACCAGAACCTGGTCTATGGTCACGAACGCATTTGTCCAATCGATTTTTTCAATAAGTAGCTGAGAAAGCTCACGCTTGAGGTTTTCGTTAACCTGTAACATACGGTGAGACATAGTTTGATTATAGCTTAAACTTAACGTTTTGCCCACTGAGGTGCGCGTCGCGCGCGCTTAAGACCAGGCTTCTTCCGTTCCTTAGCACGCTGGTCGCGAGTTAGATAGCCGGCCTTACGCAGCGTCTGCTTAAACGTTTCATCAACTTCAAGTAAAGCCCGGGAGACACCTAGGCGAATGGCCTCAAGACGTGAATTCATACCGCCGCCGCTGACAATGGCGCTGATATCAAGCTTATCGGCCTGGCCGACCAAGACAAGTGGCGCGCTCACTACATCGTTCGGTGCCTGTGCCTGCGCGTTCACAATTAAAACACCTTTACCAATCATGAGGCGGACGCGGGCAATTGATGTTTTTCGACGTCCGGTACCATAAAAATAATTCATTTCAGCCATTATATCTCCTCACCCGCATAGACCTTTAGGCGGCGCATCCAGCCGGCACGAAGTCTGTTTTTCGGTAGCATACCGTAAACAGCCTGCTCAATCACTTTAGTCGGTCGGGTTGCCAAAACTGCTTTGAGTTGAATTTGCTTCAGGCCACCCGGGTAGCCTGAATGATTACTGTAAAGCTTATCCTCAAGCTTATTACCAGTGACTTTAATCGCGACCGCGTTAATAATTGTCACATAGTCACCACAATCTTCGTGGCGCTCAAAGAGAGCCTTATTCTTACCTCGAAGCAGATCGGCAATCTCTGTGGCTAGGCGACCAAGAATTTTGTCCGTAGCGTCAAGCTTGTGAAGGGTCTTATTTAGCATTTTGCGTCTCCGTCAGTGGTATAGGCTTCTCGCTCTGTATAAGAGTGATTAGAAATCGAGGACCGGCATCACCCTGTCGAACTCCGGTACGCAGAGAGCGTGTATAGCCGCTCGTCCGATTGGTGTAGCGACTCGCTAATTCATCGTAAAGTTTAGCCACCACGGCTGGATCAAAGTAGCGGGCTATTAATTGACGCCGTGCCGCTAAGGTCTGTTTTTTGGCCATCGTAATACTAGCCTCAACGACCTTTTTAACCTCCTTGGCCTTGGCTTCGGTCGTTTCGACTTTTTCGTGCAAAATCAACGAAGCCGCCAAATTACGCAACATGTGCGTGCGATGGGCTTTTTTACGCCCCAATTTCCGCGTCAACATCAGCGTTCTCCTTTATCTTGCGGTTGCGACGTTTTGGCTTTTCTTCAATCACTTCTGGTACCACATGGATAGTCGGCTCGTTCTGAGCAGCTTCCGGCACCGCTGGCGCAATACCAGCCATGATCGAAAAGTGATCGATCAGAATTTGCGACGCCTGCTGCATCGCTTCTTGGGGATCGAGTGAGCCATCGGTCGTAATATCGAGGACAATCTTATCAAAGTTTGTCATACGGCCAACACGTGTATTCTCGACTTGATAATGAACTTTTTTGATGGGCGTAAAGATGCTATCCATCATGATAGTACCCAAAGGCAGCTTTTCATCGCGCCGCATCTCCGTTGTAATATAACCACGGCCCTTGTCACAAGTTAGTTCGAGGGAAAGTCGACCCTTAACGTCAAGAGTCGCGATATGCAAGTCAGGATTCATAATTTCCACATCGGAATTCTTTTTAAAATCGGCGGCTGTGACTTCGCCCGGTCCTTTTTTATCAAGCACAAGGGTCACTGAATCGTCCGTGAGGAGTTTCAAACGCAGACTTTTTAGATTAAGGATAAGCTCCACAACATCCTCGTTGACACCACTAACTGTCGAAAACTCATGAGTCGCGCCGTCAAAACGCACCGATGTTGGTGCTGCACCGGGTAAGGATGCAAGCAATACGCGACGCAGTGAGTTCGCCAGCGTAACACCATACCCTGGTGCCAGTGGCTCAATTTCAAATGTGGCGGCAAAGCCATCGCGCGCCGTTTCTTTGACTTGAACCAATTCAGTTGCCGGTAAAAGATATGCCATAGTGGCTCCTTTGAGGAGAGATTATAAACTAACGGGAGTAAAATTCAACGATTAATTGTTCGTTAATGTCCAAATCGATATCGTCGCGTAATGGTAAATGATCAACGCTACCCACATTTTTCTTTTTATCGAACGATAACCAACTGGGAATTTCGACTT
>CAZNEF010000017.1:0-6217 GCA_964572235.1 uncultured Candidatus Saccharibacteria bacterium
AAGATTGAGGCGAAAATAAAAAACAATGAGGAAACATATCGAGATACGTTGACGAATTGTTTTTTATTTGTAGCCATCATTTCTCCTGTTGCAGTTACCAATGAGATATGCAATGGGTTCATAGTTGTATCATTGAATTAAGCGCTAAGTATACCACAAGACTAGCGCATTGCCAGTGGATCAGTCCCCTTCGCCGCCGGTATCTCAAGTATTTTTGTCCGTTCATAGATTTCCGCATCGACTAGCCCCCGATCGCGGCCGAACTTGAGGCGGGAAAGCTGGCGAATAGCCTCACCAATTTCCGGAATAATGGGCGTCGTATCTTTGTTGATTTTGACGGAGAAGGGACGACTGGGCGTGTTGTCGACAAGGAGTTTAATATAGGCGTTGAAGCGCTCAATATTGTTAAGATCGTGAAAACTGAAAACAGGCTGGAACTCTTTCTCGAGAAACTCAGCGTCAGGCACACCAATGCGATAGGAAATTAGGGTGCCAACATTACCAATAATCGCATCCCGAATCGGTTCCTGAAGCTGGGAGATATATTGGTTGGTTATTGAGAGGGAAAGCCGGTATTTGCGGGCCTCGGAAAGAATGGCCGAAAAGGTATCGGTGGCCAGATTCTGAAACTCGTCAACATAGAGATAAAAATCGCGGCGTTGCTCCTCGGCAATATTGTGACGCCCGATGGCGGCAGTATAGATTTTCGCCACTAAAATCATACCGATAAGGTTGGCATTGACTTCGCCAACCTTACCCTTGGAAAGATTGACGATCAGGATCTTGCCGTTATCCATTGCATCTTTAATGGAGAATGAGCTTTTCGGCTGGCCGATTATGTTACGCATCATCATATTGGTCATGAAACGACCGAATTTAGAGATAAAGTAGTTGTACATTTCTGATTTGTGAAAATCGGCCGTTTTCGCCATTTGCTGGGTCCAGAAGGCTTTGACAACCTCGTCTTTAACCGCCGCCACCCGCTCTTCACGATAGGCATCGTCGGTGAAAAGACGCGGTATTTCGATCAGTGTGCCGCCCTCGGGCCATTCCATCAGTGTTAAGGCGGCATTACGTAGCCAGTGCTCGAACTGCGGGCCAACAATACCCGTTTGGTTCGGATCGAAAAGTTTATAAAAGATATTGATAAGCTCCTGAACCAGGAAATCCTTCTGCTCAACCGACTCCCACTCCATCATATTGAGACCAAAGGGGCGATCAAGATCACCAGGGTCAAAGTAGATGACGTCTTCAGCCCGCTCGCGCGGAATCTTAGCCAGCAAACCCTCGGCCGTGTCACCATGGGGATCAATATAACAGCAGCCGTGACCCGCCTTAATGTCCTGAAGAATCATCTGTTCAAAAAGGGTCGTTTTACCAGTCCCGGTCATACCGATCATGTAGAGATGGCGACGCCGGTCCTCAACTTTGAGGCGAACCGGCGTGACTTCACCGCGAAAGAGATTGTCCCCAATATAGAGACCTTCCGTCGGTAGATTCGTCGGTGCCGGCGCCCGCTTCGCCCGCAGCCAGCGAATGTTTGGCGTCTCGACGTATTGATTGGGAAAATGGAAGATACTCGCCAATTCCTCAGTATTGAGGAGCATATGCTTACCGGTAAAAGCGCGGATGACAAAATCGGTAATGAACTGACGGTCTTCAGTCATCTTTTTAAATTTAAAACTATTGGCGGCCGGGTTTTGGAACTGGGAAAAGGCCGCCAGAATGTTCGTCAGGTGGACATCGGCCTCGACAGCCGTCGGCGCCGCCGTAATGATACGCACGATCGTTTGGAAGCCGGCCTTACTCGCCTTTTCCGAAAGCGTTTTTAGCTTTTCTTCATGCATTGGGGTCATTTTAAAGCTTGACTCGTCGGCTTTCTCCGCCTTACCAGAAAGATTAGACAGAAAATCGATAAACTTGGTAAATGCCGACTTGGTGGTACCAATGGTCTTCCCTTCGGCAACGGCCTTGCTCGCTTCTTCAACTTTCATCCGCCAGCGCTCATTGGTTGGTCGGATCACGAGCTGAACCGTCGCCCGACCGGTTTCGCCAAGCTTCGAGAGGGCATTCGTAAGATTATTCAGTGGATCGGCTTCAAGCGATCGATAGGTTTTCACCGGCAAGACATAGCTCTTAGTAAGTTTCAATGAGGCGGCGCGAACCTGTAGGCTCGACTCGAAGATCCGAAATTCTTTACTCTCCTCGATGACTGCGGCGGCATAAAAAGCGTAGATCGTTTTTTCAATCAAGGCTTGTGAGGCGCGTGGACAGCCGACGTAAAAGAGTAGCTCGTTATTTTTAGCGACAATTTCAAAAGTAAGATGGGGCTGACCGAACCATTTATCGAAATTCTTTTGGCTATAAAAGGAGGCGAAACTGGCAAACATTTGTTCAGCCACGGAAAGAGTTTCGCGCCAGTCCTGAGTTGGCTGCTGCTCTTCGCGCGGTTTGGGGTGTTCCTTGGGTACTGATACTAGGAGCATGACCCAGCCAGAGGCCGCCTCAAGGGTGCGGCGATGGCGATACCACAAAAAAGCCACGGCAGCCGTGGCCGCAATAATGAGGAGGAAAATGACGATGAAGAGTCCGAAGATTGGACTCGATGTGTTAACAACCTCTCCTTCCACGACCCTCCTTAGGTGTCACCCAGCTCTTGCGCATTGCCTGTATCGGTGAAAGTCTTTTCAATCTTCTCATAATCAGTGTGGCTCTTTCCCAACTGGTCGACTCGGTCCACCGGGGTCTCAAGGGCTGCTACCGGCGGGAGGTCAATATGAGCCATTTCAGAAGCCAACGGCATGATCTGTCGAACGTCAGCGACGGCTCGCGACTCCGGATTGACGGTCGGAGCAGTCACGATAGCTGGTTGTATCGGCGGTACGAATGGCGAAGCGGGGCTTTCTGGTAAAACAGGTGGCCGCTGCAGTTCGATGGGTTGATTATCCATAAGTCTCCTTTGCAAGCGCTACGCCTATTGTAACCTAAAACGGCTAACTGATAAAGCGACGAAAGTCCCGGCTAAAGGTACCGGATTCAATGGACTGACGGATATCGGCCATGAGATGCAAGAGCGTCCAGAGGTTATGCATCGTCGTCAGACGGATGCCGACAACTTCACGTTCACGCAGCATATGATCAATAAAACCGGTCGAAAAACCAGCATTACAGGTCGGGCAGCCACAATTAGAGTCAATTGGCTCGCGGTTATTGCGAAAGCGAGCCGAACGAAGATCCCATTTGGTAAATTTGTCGATATCGCCATGTGCGTCGCGCAAAACCCGCCAGACAACGCCATAGCGACCAAGCCGCGTCGGCAAAACACAATCAAACATATCATAGCCGTGGCTGACGGCACGTATGAGATCTTCAGGTTCGCCGATACCCATAAGGTAATGCGGTTTTTGCGTCGGCAGCCACTCTCGGGTCCAATTCATGACCGTGTACATATGGTCCTTACCCTCACCAACCGAGACGCCGCCGACGGCTATACCGTCAAAAGGCAGACTGGCGATGTATTCGGTGGAGGTTTGGCGTAAATTCTTAAAGGTCGAGCCCTGAGCAATGCCAAAAAGATTGTGTTTTTTGGCGATGTCCGGGTTTTGTTTGGACAGTAATTGGAAATAGTCGCTCGCTCGCTTTGCCCAGCGGTGCGTCCGCTCCATGGAGTGTTTGGCCCGCTCATAGCTGGCCGGGAATTCAGTGCACTCATCAAGAGTCATCATAATATCCGAGCCAATGGCCAGTTGTGTATCGATCACATTTTCCGGTGTAAAAAGATGGGGGCTACCATCGCGATATGATTTAAAGTGAACACCCTCTTCAACAATTTTAACGAAACCGGCCTGCGTATCGTCGGCGTCATAGACCGGTTTTGTCGCCCGGAGCGGCTGATCGGCTGGTGGCTCCGCGCTACGGTATTTACCACCGAGACTAAAGACTTGAAAGCCGCCAGAATCGGTCAGCACCGGCCCCGACCAATGGTTCCAGGCCTGGATACCCCCATAGTCAGCAATAGCCTGGTGACCCGGTCGCAAATAGAGGTGATAGGTGTTGCCGAGAATAATTTCGGCGCCGAGCGACCGGACCTCTTCGGGTAGGAGCGTCTTGACCGCCCCAACTGTACCGACCGGCATGAAGGCCGGCGTCTGGACTGTGCCATGAAAAAGCTCTAGCTGACCGCGTCGAGCGAGACTGCTTACGTCTTGGTGAGTAACGCTAAATTTAAGCATTAGCGGTAGTGTCGGTTAAATTTTTATAGAACTCATTTCAAAACTCGATTAGGAACGAAACAGGAGAAAATAGAGATGAAAAAGAAAAACAATGAGGAAGCGTATAGATATACGGTGAGGAATTGTTTTTCTTTTTCAGACATCATTTTCTCCTGTTGCAGATTACCAATGAGTTTAGAAATGAGTTCATTGCATTTCGACGGTCGCACCGGCGGCCTCTAGCTTCGCCTTGGCGGCCTCGGCATCTTCCTTTTTAGCACCCTTCAAAAGTTCTTTCGGGGCGGCTTCTACCAAGTCTTTGGCCTCTTTGAGACCGAGTTCGGGTTTGATCTCACGCACCGCCTTGATAGCGCCAATTTTGTTCGCCCCGGCACTCGTCAGGATGACGTTAAAGCTTGTCTTCACCTCAACTGGCTCGCTCGCCGCGCCGGCGTCGGGCATGGCCCCTGCCATCATCATTGGCGCAGACGCAGAAACGCCGAAACGCTCCTCAAGTGTCTTAACCAGTGTGGCCAGTTTAGCGACCGGCAGCGCTTCGATCTGCTTGATTAGGTCGGAAAATTCGCCGCTTGCCTCGGGTTTTGTCTCTGCCATGGGAGCCTCCGCTAGCTTGGTTGCTTCGACGGCAGTAGCGTTATCGGTGTTGATAGCCGCCTCTTCAGCCGCTTCGGTTTCAATCGTCCCCGCCCCTTCCTCAACGACATCATCCTTAATCGCCTGTTCGTCGGAGCCCGCTAAATCGCCAACTTCTTCTTTTTTGATTTCATCTTGATCAGACATTGATAACTCCTATACCTTACTTTTCTGTTGTTCATATTGATGTAAAACGGAAACAAGAGCGCGGATATTACCAGAGAGAACGGCCACGAGGCCTGATAATGGCGCGGCTAAAGTGCCGACGAGTTTAGCGAGGAGCTCTTGACGACCCGGTAGCGTTGCCAGGTTACGGATCACCGCCTCAGAAACAAGCGCGCCGTCGATTATGCCACCGAGAATCTCGAGCGCTTCGAGCTCTTTGGCCGCTTTAACGACTGCTTTAGCTGTTACCACTTGGTCGTCGAAACCAAAGACGCAGGCTAGAGGCTGATCGAAAGCGTTTGAGTCAAGTGTATAACCGGCCTTTTGAAGCGCTAAACGAAGCAAGGTATTCTTCGTTACCAGATACTTGGACCTTGCCGATTCAACCGTCAAGCGTACCTGGTCAACCTCCAAGGCCTTAAGCCCGTGGTAGTTGGTGAAGATAATCGCTTGCTGCCGAGCCAGTAAAGCCTCGATCTCGGCGAGACGCTCTGCCTTCATGGCGCGCGTGATTTGCATAAAGACTCCCTTGATTGATATTGAACAAAAAACTCTGGGTGTCCAGAGTCTGAGGTGAACTAATATTTCATTGGTAAGCGTTGATAACGCAAAACAAATAAAATACGTATTCGCCTATACAGGTCCGACGTTTAATCTCTTACGAGCGCCTGTAGTCTCTGGCTTTCAGGGTTAATTATACCTATATAGCATTTTTAGTCAAGGGCTTTGCACTTTAACGCCAGCGCCCATGGTTGGGGCCAGACTAACCGATTTAACGCGGTTCCTAGGCAGGGCTGTCATAAATATCTGAAAATTATCCGTTAATTTGGCCGTTTCCCACGAAACTTTACCGAGCGTCTGGTGAATATTACCGAGCGTGTCGGCCTTAAACTCAACGCGACCACCTTTCAGTTCCTCGGCGATCTTTTCCGGTTCACTAGTCACGGTGCCGGACTTTGGATTCGGCATCAGCCCTTTCGGACCAAGTACACGGGCGAGTTTGCCAAGTTTGGGCATCATCTCAGGAGTAGCCACCGCGATATCGAAATCTGTCCAACCCTTTTCGATTTTTTCAATCAGTTCATCGGTTATAATGATGATGCGACGCACGCGACCGGTGCCGTGTGGTAACGTAACGACACCGCGCACGCTATCCTAAGTTTTTTTAGCGGCGGTCAAACGAATAT
>CAZNEF010000018.1:0-13115 GCA_964572235.1 uncultured Candidatus Saccharibacteria bacterium
ATGGTCCAACTGCGCGCCGATACCGTCGGTCTCGACGCGGCGATTATCACCAAATACGATGTACTCAAGGCCTCTGGCCATGTCGATACCTTTTCCGATCCGCTTGTCGAGTGTAAAAATTGCCACCTGCGCTATCGGGCCGACAAAAAACCGTTCAATCTGCCCTCGGACACTAAGGGTGATACGGCCGAAACGATGATGAAACTACGGACGATTCGCTGTGCCCATTGCGGTCAATCCGATTGGACGCCACCGCGCCGCTTCAATACCATGTTCGAGACGCGACTTGGGGCGACCGAGGACCGGACGGGCACAGCCTACTTACGACCGGAAACGGCCCAGGGCATCTTTACGAATTTCAAAAATATCCTTGAGGTGGCCCATAAAAGATTACCCTTTGGCATAGCTCAGATTGGCAAAGTTTTCCGCAATGAGATCCAGACCGGTAATTTTATCTTTCGCGATCGCGAGTTTGAACAGATGGAGCTTGAGTATTTTGTTAAACCGATTGATGGCATGCGTGAGTGGGAGGCCTGGACGGCGGTGCGTCGTCAATGGTATCTTGATCTCGGTATGAAAGCGGCTAACTTGCGCCTGCGCGAGCATGAGACGCACGAACGCTCGCATTACGCACAGGCGGCTTGCGATCTTGAGTATAACTACCCTGGACTTGGCTTTGATGAGCTGGAGGGCATTGCCTACCGAGGCGATTACGACCTGACCGCGCATCAAAAGGCTTCAGGCAAGGACCTGACCTATTTTGACGAAGCGACAGGTGATAAATTTTTGCCCCATGTGATTGAACCTTCGGTGGGCATTGACCGCTGCATGCTCGCCTTTCTCTGTGATGCTTACGCCGAGTACCCGGGTGGACGTGGTGCTACCGCCAAAACGGCCGAAGAAACGGCGGCAAAAAGCGCGATAGGCGTCGATTTGGAAACGGTGCTGCATTTGCATCCGCGCTTAGCTCCTTATAAGGTGGCGATTTTACCGTTACTGCGCAAATCTGGTCTGCCCGAGCTTGCTCATGCGGTTGAGGCGAAATTACGGGAAAACTTCATGGTCGCCTATGACGAAACGGCCTCGATCGGTCGTCGCTATCGCCGGCAGGATGAGATTGGTACGCCCTGGTGTGTGACCGTCGATTTTGCTTCGCTAAACGATCAAACGGTGACCTTGCGCGACCGAGATACGATGCTCCAGGAGCGTGTCAAGCTCGATGAGCTCTCAACCGTGATCACTGCGCGCCTAGTTGGATAATCTTGACATATATCACAACTTAATGTAATAATATAAATATTCACATCCTGGTAGGGTGGGCAATGGGGCGAGGCGATGTGAATCGGCTGCGTCGCTTGGGGCACGCAGTTGCAATCCCCTGGGCTGCGGGGTGTTCGTTCTTATTATATCCCTGCAGATGATGCCACTTCGGCGTCGTGCCTGCCTCCGCGCTAATAGCGCGAGGCAGGTTTTTTTGACACCGATACCTGTATGTGGTAAAAAGATAGCAGTGAGTTCGTCGCTCACTTTAACGATAGATCGTAGCGCCCCTAGTCATGGTTTGACGGGGGCGCTATTTTTGTCGCCCTCCTTCACATTGGGCCTTGACGACCGCTCATAACTCATGTAAATTGAGACTGTAGTGGGGGAATGTGGGGAAAAGTGGAAAAAGCTGTGGATAATATCGGTATCACGCCTGTCCAAAGCCAAGCCAGTAAACGGATCGATGGCTTGACCGCTTTTGCCGCCCCAACGTCAGAGGCTCGAGGAGAGCAAATCGACATATGTTTATCGGCGAATACAGCAACAAAATCGATGACAAAGGCCGCCTGGCCATCCCAGCAAAGTTCCGGGCGGATCTTGGCAGTGGCGCTGTCATAACCAAGGGGCTGGACGGCTGTTTGTTCATTTACACGAAAATCGAATGGCAAAAACTGGCTGAGCGGCTGACAACCCTCCCGCTCACGGCGGCAAACGCTCGTGCCTTTACCCGCCATATGCTGGCCGGGGCGATGGATAGCGAACTCGATAAACAGGGTCGAGTGAACTTGCCAAGCTACTTACGCCAGTTCGCCAAGCTTAGCAGTCAAGTCGTTGTCGCCGGTCTCGTTAATCGCTTAGAGATTTGGGACGAAGCGGTGTGGCGGAGCTATCAGATAAAAAATGAGGCACAGGCGAACGAAACGGCCGAACAACTGCTATTTTAATGGCCAGTCCCGTATGGAGACATGGGTTACTGAGGAAAAGGAGAGCTTCAGTAGCCCGTATCTTCGCGCAGGATAAGGATGAGGTCAGATGCATATTCCGGTGCTGTTGAACGAAGTTGTGCAGGGCTTAGACCTCAGACCGGGTATGAGTGTTATTGATGCCACCATTGGTGGCGGTGGTCACGCCGAGGCAATATTGAAGCAAATTGGCCCGACTGGGCGCTTGCTTGGTCTCGATCGTGATCTTACTACTCTCAGCCGCGTGAAAGAACGCTTAACAGTCTATCCAGATATAGAATTGGTTCATGGTGAATTTGCCAATTTGAGTAATCTGGCCCGGTCGGTCGACTTGTCCGTCGTCGATGCAATTTTGCTCGATCTTGGCTTTTCCTCATTACAGCTCGATGCACCCGAGCGCGGCCTGAGCTTTCAAAGCGATGGTCCGCTCGACATGCGTCTCGATCGGACGGCCCGATTAACGGCCAGCGAGATCGTTAACCGGTGGAGCGAGCCACGACTGATGGACATTTTAGAGCGCTATGGCGAACTCTACGATGCTCGACGCCTGGCGAGGACACTTATAGCCGCGCGTCAGCAAGCGCCGATTAAAACGACACTCCGTTTGATCGCCGTTCTCGGCTTAAAAAATCCCGGGGTCAAGGCGAAGGTTTTTCAGGCCTTTCGTATTGCCGTTAACGATGAGCTTGGGCAGCTGCAAAGCGCTATCCCCCAGGCTGTCGAGCTCTTAAAGCCAGGCGGACGGCTGGCGATTATCACCTTTCACTCGCTCGAAGATCGAATCGTCAAAGTCGCCTTTCGCCAGAATCATCTTTTAATACCGATCACAAAAAAACCGATCGAGCCGAGTGCCACCGAAGTCCAGAGTAACTCACGGGCTCGCAGTGCTAAGCTCCGTTTGGCACAGAAAAAAGACTAAATTGGAGGGATTAATGCTTATTACCAATGGTACGATTGTCAGCTCAGGCATGCGCCGCCGTACCGTTCAAAGACAGGTCCAATTTGGCCCGATTTCGCTACGCGTTGTCACCATTCTTGTCATTGGTGCGGCAGTCTTAATCGCGCTGATGCAATCGACCTCAGCGGCGACAAAAACTTATCAAGTGACCAAACTTCAGGAGATATTATCACAAAAGCAGGACGATCTCGAGCTGACCGCCGTCGATGTCGCCCGACTCCAAGCGCTCAATAATAACTCGGTCATGGCCGGCGTTTCGCCAAGTCCGACGGCCACACCACCTCAACTCGTGGCACCAAGCCATGTCAATGCCCTCAGCGGAACAACGGCGACGCCTTAGCCCCAATCATGAAACGAACGGCTAGTACCCTCCCGACAAGTCGGATTACAATCCTTCGCATTCTCCTTATACTCGTGACCATAATAACGCTCGGGCGGTTTTTTCAGGTCGCCGTCTTAGAGCACACCAAGGCGCTCACGGTGGCTACCACCCAATACCGAGTGAAGCAGACGATTATCGCCAAGCGTGGCAAGATTTATATGAGTGATCTGACCGGCGGGCCAAACTTTCCGGTGGCCCTCAATATTGATACTTTTATGGTTATCGCCGATCCCTTTCTGCTGAACGATCCGGGTGCGATTGCGCTGGCCTTAAGCCCGGTCTTACAGCAGCCAATTCCTGACCTCTTGGGTAAATTGAGTGATAAAAAAAAGCGCTACATCATCCTCAAAAAAAAATTAACCAAAAATGAGGCCGATGCCGTGACGAATTTGAACCTGAAAGGCATTAGTCTGGCGACTGTGCCGACTCGTTATTACCCCGAATCAAGCCTGGCCGCCCAAGTGATTGGTTTTGTCAACGCTGACGGTGAGGGGACAGCTGGTCTCGAGCAGTTTTTCAATGAGGATTTAAAGGGTTATGATGGCTCAATCATCGGCGAGAAGGACGCGAAACATCGGATTATCTCTGAAGGCAAAAGTGCCAGTCCTAAGAACGGCACCAATCTTGTCTTAACGATCGATCATAGTATTCAGTATATTGTCGAACAAAAGCTCAGCGAGGCCATGAAAACCTATGAAGCCGATGGCGGATCGGTGATTATTCAGGACATCAAAACCGGCGCCATTTTGGCTCTAGCCAATCAACCAAGTTTCGATCTCAATAATTACAACCAAGTTCCCACGGAGGCACAAAATCTTTTTGTTGACAAAGCGGTCAGCACGCCGTGGGAGCCGGGTTCTATATTTAAGCCCTTTACCTTGGCGGCGGGGATTGATCTTGGTCTCTTCAAACCCGATACCCAATTGATACTTGAATGCACAGTTAAGGTGAACGGTTTTGAGATTCATAACGCCGAGGACAAATGTTACGTCCGCCCCGATATTCGCACCGTCCTGACCCAATCAATTAATATCGGGACAATTTGGGCGGCGACGCAGATCGGGAACGACAACTTTGCCCAATATCTGACCGCTTTCGGTTTCGGTAATCGAACCGGTATCGAGCTCCAACCCGAATCAAGCGGTAAAATCTTACCTTTGAAGCAGTGGCAGGATGTCAACCGCGCTACCATATCTTTTGGTCAAGGCCTTTCCGTGACGCCGCTCCAGATTGTCGCTGGCTATGCGGCGATTGCTAATGAGGGCAAACTCATGAAACCTTATATTGTCGCGAAACGTATCGAGTCGAATGGTCATGCGTTTGAAACCCAACCTAAGGAAGTGCGTCAGGTTATTAAGCCGGATACGGCGAAGCTCGTGACGGGAATGTTGAAAGATGTTGTCACCGATGGTCACGGTAAGCGAGCGGTCGTCGCTGGCTATAAGATCGCCGGCAAAACCGGAACGGCTCAGTATGTCGGTGACGACGGCCAATACGTCAAAAATCAAAATATCGGTTCATTCGCAGGCTTTTTCCCGGCCGATGCGCCACAGTTCGCTATGCTCGTCAAGCTCGACCGGCCCAAGGCCGTTGAGTTTGCCGAATCATCGGCCGCCCCGACTTTTGGCGCGATTGCTGCATGGCTGCTTCATTATGCCAAAATAGCCCCCACCGATTAGTGACGAGCTAGCCAACCCGAGCCGAATAGCCTATCATAGACTTATGCAAGCAATTATTGTCAACACCGACGCTTTAGTCCGCATCTTCGGCCTTACCGTGCTCGCTTTTTTGGTGGCCATGGCGCTCACGCCAGCCTTTACGACTTTTTTATATACCAATAAACTGGGTAAAAAGATCCGCCAAACCGATTTTAATCAAAAAGAGGCGCCAATCTTTTACAAACTCCATCAGCATAAAGCCAATACCCCGACCATGGGTGGCCTCTTAATGTGGGTGACGGTCGCCATTCTGACATTACTTTTCAATCTTTCGCGGCAGGCAACTTGGCTACCTCTCTTCGTTTTGGTAGCGACCGGCATTATCGGAGCGATTGATGATCTCTATAACATTAAGGGTATCGGTCCAAATAATGGCGGCCTGCGCTTTCGTCATAAGCTCATGATCTACACGCTCATCGCCGTCGTTGGCGCCTTCTATTTCGCTTTTAAACTCGAGTGGATTTATCGCGGTATTCATATCCCTTGGATCGGTGAGTTTGCCCTCGGTTATTGGTATATTCCACTCTTCATCTCCGTCTTGATTGGGACGAGCTTCTCGGTCAATCAGACCGATGGCCTCGATGGTCTAGCCGGCGGCCTCCTCCTCATGGCCTTCGTCGCGGTTGGCGGTACCGCCTTTTTCCAGGGTCAATTCGGTCTGGCCGCCTTTGCTGGGACTTTGGTTGGGACGATTTTAGCCTTCCTCTGGTTCAATGTCCACCCGGCCCGCTTTTTTATGGGTGATACCGGTGCCATGGCTTTGGGTATGACCTTGGCCGTGCTCTGTTTTCTCACCAATACCGTCTTTATTTTGCCGATTATCGGCTCAGTTTTTGTGTTGGAAGGCGCCTCGACGATTATCCAGATTTTCTCCAAGAAATTTTTTGGCCGCAAGGTTTTTCTTTCCGCGCCGCTCCACCATCATTTTGAGGCGCTGGGCTGGCCAGAAACGCGGGTTACCGAACGGGCCTGGATTATTGGTGCCGTTTCGGCGGTGGTTGGCCTGGTCTTGAGTCTTGTCGGTCGCGGCTAGGGTCGCGGCTAGGGTCGCATCCAATTCTTGATCTAACCGAGGTAACTATGCGACAATAGCGCTATGGGTTTAATGAGCCTAAAACATAAAAAAGTTGCTCTGCTTGGCTTTGGTATGGAAAACCAAGCCCTTTTGCCGTATTTAGAGAGTCAGGAGGCCTTGATTACGATCTGCGATCGGCATGAAGGGCTCGAGAGGCTGCCCAATTATGACTATCGGCTCGGTCAGAGTTATCTGGACAATCTGACTGACTTCGAGCTTGTTTTCCGCACCCCCGGTTTACCCTATCAGTCGCGCCCGCTTCAGGAGGCCCGCCAGGCCGGCGTCATTATCAGTAGCCAAACGAAGCTCTTTTTTGCGCTCTGTCCAGCCCAGATTATTGGTGTGACCGGCACTAAAGGGAAGGGGACGACGAGTAGCCTCCTTACCCATATTCTGACCGTTGCCGGTCAAGCCGCGGAAATTGACGGTCAAATCTTCCTCGCGGGCAATATTGGTCGGCCGATGATTTCACTCTTACCACAGTTAACCGCTTCCGACACGGTCATTCTTGAACTCTCAAGCTTTCAGCTTGAAGATCTAACCCAAAGTCCCCATGTAGCCGTGGTGCTCAACGTGACGAGCGATCATCTCGACCACCACCGCGACGCGACTGAGTATATAGCAGCCAAAAAGAATATTGTCCGCTATCAAAAACCCGGTGATTACTTGGTTGTCAATCTCGACTCATTGACCAGTCGGCTCTTTGCCGAGGCGACGCCGGCGCAAACGCGCTTTTTCTCCCGTTTCCAGTCAGTTGATGTCGGAGTGTTCGTGAGCCGTGACCGTACCGTTGGCCACCCGGACGGCCGCCCAGGGGACCGCACCGGCGGCTTAATTATTGTACGACACGAAAATGAACCCGACCAGGAAATCTGTCCGACAAAAGACGTCGCCTTGATCGGCGACTATAATCTCGAAAATGTAACTGCGGCGGCGACTGCGGCGGACATTGTTGGCGCTAGTTTAGCCAGCCTCCGCACCGGTCTGACGACATTTCGGGGTTTGCCGCATCGGCTTGAGTGGGTCGCCGAAATTAAGGCGGTGCGTTACTATGACGACTCGAATGCCACAACACCTGATTCGGCCATCGCTGCCCTCCTAGCCTTTACCGAGCCGGTCATCCTTATCGTGGGTGGGTCGCCAAAAGGAGCTGATTTTGCGCCCTTGATTGAGGCTGTCGCGGCTAGCATGGCCAAAGCGGTGATCGCTATCGGCCAAGAGGGTCAGCGGATTGCCGACTTACTTGAGGAGCGAGGGCTTTCGGTGCCGGTTTTACTTGGTGCGAAGTCGATGGACGCGATCGTCAAGCAAGCGGCCGACTTGAGCCGTCCGGGTGACATCGTCCTACTTTCACCAGCCGCGGCCAGCTTTGATATGTTTAAAAATGCTGCCGACCGCGGTGAGCAGTTTCAGCATGCGGTCAAGCAATTATCTGGCTAAGGTATGAGGAGGGGTGAATTGAGCGCAACGGGCGTCAAAAGATATTTTGGGGAGCACGTTAATTACACGGTCTTATTGATCGTCCTCATTTTGGTCGTGATCGGTCTCCTCGCGGTTTCCTCAGCTTCTGTTGTCCTCTCCTTTGACCGTTTTGGCAATAATTTTCATTATCTGACAGGCCAACTTGTCTATGCTCTCCTCGGTCTGGTGGCCATGACGGTGACGACTATGCTTGATTATCGTTTTTGGCACAGGATCGCCTACCCCCTACTCGTCGTAACGCTCGTTTTACTGTTAATCGTATTGATTCCCGGTATTGGCCGCGAAATCGGTGGCTCGCGAGCCTGGATCTATCTTGGCCCAATCAGCTTTCAGCCAGCAGAGCTTGTCAAACTAACTTTCTTGCTCTACCTGGCGGCCTGGCTTGAGCGTCAGGGTGAGGGGATTCGTCACTGGCAATCCGGTTTTGGGCCCTTTCTAACCATTATGGCAATTCTTGGTTTGCTGATCATGCTCCAACCGGACCTGGGTACGCTGACTGTCATTTTTGCCATCGCCGCCGCTATGTTCTTTACGGCCGGCTCCTCGTTTCTACAGATTGGGGCCAGTATTATTGGTGTCTCCGGTCTGGTCGCGCTCCTCGTGCGAATAGCTCCCTATCGGCTGCAGCGCTTTTTGACCTTTCTCAGCCCGGGTAAAGACTGTCTCGGGAGCGGCTATCAGATCTGCCAATCGCTTCTTGGTATTGGGAGCGGTGGTTGGTTCGGGCTCGGTTTTGGCCAATCGCGTCAGAAATATTTGTATTTACCCCAGGCCCATACTGACTCAATTATCGTTATTATGACCGAGGAACTTGGCTTTTTGCGGGTAACGGCGATTATTATTGCCTTTGCGGCGCTTGGTTGGTGCGGTTACCGGATCGCGCAAACGGCGCCGGATATGTTTGGTCGCCTCGTTGCTGTGGGCATTACGAGTTGGATTATCTTCCAGAGCTTCGTTAATATCGGCGCCAATATTGGTCTCATCCCATTGACCGGAGTCACCCTGCCTTTTATTTCAGCTGGCGGCTCATCGCTGATTGTTACCCTGGCCGCCGTCGGTGTCTTACTCAATATCTCAAAGCAAGCGAAGCCCTAATCGAGTTTTGAAATGAGTTCAATTATGACGCAAGTAAAAATTCCCCATGTCGTGATTACCGGTGGTGGCACTGGTGGTCATATTACCCCAGCCTTAGCCGTCGGTGAAGCCCTTTTGGAGGCCGGTGCCTTCGTCAGCTTCATTGGCAGTCCGGCCAGTTTCGAAGCGCCGGTCATCAAAGCGGCCGGTTACCAATTTTATCCGATTCAAGCCGGTAAATTGCGTCGCTACTGGTCGTGGGCGAATGTCGTTGATTTTGGCCGCGTCATCGTCGGTTTTTTTCAGGCGCGGCGCATTTTAGCCCGTTTGAAGCCCGATGTCATTTTTGCCAAGGGCGGCTATGTTTGCGTCCCCGTCGTTTACGCCGCCGCTTTTTTGGAGATTCCGATTGTCGCCCACGAATCTGATGTTATCCTTGGTCTCGCTAATCGTCTGATCTTTGAAAAAACGCAGCTTGTTTGTACCGGTTTTCCAGTTAAGTCGTACCCTGTCTCACTACGAGCGAAACTTCGCTTTACGGGCAATCCAGTCCGTTCGATCTTTATGAGCCGTCGTGTCATGCCAGAATCGACCCTAAAAAAGCTGAAATTTTCTCGACTGGCGCCGGTAGTTCTCTTTCTCGGCGGGAGCCAGGGTGCCCACGCGATCAACGAACTTGTTTTTAACGATCTCGCCGAAAGTCTCGATCACTATCAAATCATCCATTTTACTGGTGTGGCGGACGTCGCCGCCGCCGAGGCGCTCAAGGCGAAACTGCCGAAGCGTCTGGCCAAAGCCTATCAGCCCTTCGCCTATGTGGAGGCTGAGCTCGTCGCTTTGCTCCGCCTCGCTGATCTTGTCGTCTGTCGCTCTGGAGCAAACACTCTCGCCGAACTGGCCGTTTTAGGCAAGGCCGCGGTCCTGATCCCCTTGCCGAGTGCGGCGAGCGGCCATCAATTAGCCAATGCTAGAGTTTTCGCCGCCCAAGACGCCGCCATCATTCTCGAGGAAGACCGCTTGACCGCGGCAGAGCTGACGACTGCGGTGACAGCGTTATTGGATGATCCCGAACGCATGAAGGGCCTGTCCCGATCGATACGGCTTTTTGCCTCGCCTAAAGCGGCCCAGATCATTGCTGAGCATATTTTAGGCGTGATATAAAGTATAATGAACCTATGAAATCACTCTATTTTATTGGCATTAAAGGTGTTGGCATGTCGGCTTTAGCCTTGGTAGCGAAGGGTATGGGCTATCACGTCCGTGGCTCAGATGTGGCTGAGGTCTTTATTACCGATGCCTCATTGCGGGCCGCCGATATTGAGGTGTTTCATGGTTTTTCGGCCGATCATTTGATGCCGAATCCGGATACGGTCGTGGTTGGTGCTGCCTATGGCGAGGATAATCCCGAGGTTGCCGCGGCTGTCGCGGCGCAACTCAAGCTCACTAGCTATTCTGAATGCCTAGCCGCCTTGGCGAGTCAACAAAAAACCTTAGCCGTGGCTGGGACGCACGGCAAAACGACGACGACGGCCCTACTCTCTTTTTTGCTCTACAAAGCGGCCTGGCAGCCGAGTTTTGTTATCGGTACCGGTGAGGTTACTGGGCTACCGGCCCATGGCTATGCCGGCCGCGGTGATTATTTCGTGGCCGAAGCTGACGACTATAAACGCTCGCCCACCGACCGACGTCCAAAGTTTCTCGATTTGAATCCGTATGCGGCGATTATTACTTCAATCGAGCACGATCACCCGGATATCTACCCAAGTTTGGCCGACTGTGCCGAGGCCTTTTATGAGTTCGCCTGTCGTGTCGCGGCGGCCGGTTTTTTGGTGATTAACGCTGATGATCCAGAACTGCAAAAACTCAAAGGTCGTTTACCGGGGCATCGCTTTATTGGCTATGGCTTTGCTTCGGGCGCTGATTACCAAATTCTACTTGAGGAACACGGTTTTCGGCTCCAAGACGCCAGCCAAAGTTATGGTCCTTTTCGTTTGGCCCTGCCCGGTCGCCACAACCTTGCCAACGCTGCTGCTGCCGTCGTTATGGCGCTCACTTTAGGTATGGCTGAAGCGCTAATCGTTAAAATTATTCCGGACTTTCAAACCGTCCAACGGCGCTATCAACTGATCGGTCAGTTTGGTCAGGTGCCCGAGATCGATGACTATGCCCATCATCCGACCTCGGTTCGCCGCACGCTTGAAACGGCCCGTGCCCAATATCCGAATCGGCCGATTTGGTGTCTCTTTCAACCCCATACCTATTCACGGACCGCGGCGCTACTGCAAGAATTTGGCACCGCTTTTGGCGCCGCTGACACGGTCATTGTCACCGATATTTTTGCCTCAGCCCGAGAGCAGAGTGCGACAATTAGCGCCCCGACTTTGGTTTCGGAAATCGGGCGGCACCATCCTCATGTCCATTATGTGGCCAAAACAGCGCTTTTGACCTATCTGCGGGACCATCTGCCACCACGTGCTGTACTCCTGACGCTCGGCGCAGGTGATATTTATAAAACCGGCCTGGACTTAGTCGGGCGATGACTGAAGCGCTCTATCAACGGCTCGCGGCCAAGCTCTCTGGCCTTGTGCGCGATGAACCGATGTCGCGACACTGCACGATTCGAGTCGGTGGGCCGGCCGCTGCCTTTGTCGCTGTCCGCACCCTTCCCGACCTGATCGCGGCAGTGACTATGGCTGAGTCCCTCGAAGTTCGCTACCACATTCTCGGCGGTGGTAGCAATACGCTTTTCGCCGATCACGGTTTCGATGGTCTAGTGATTAAAAACATTGCTAATCAAGTGACAATGGCTGGCGCCGTCGAGCTACTTGAGGAGAGCGATTGGACCTCGCCCGCGGGCGAGGTTCGCCATGAGGCGGCTAACCCGGGACAGTATGTCTCATTTCTTGACCTCAACTATGAGGAGCGTTCCGGCGATACCCTTGTTACCGCCGAGTCAGGCGTTAATCTGACGGCGCTGATCGTCAAGACGCTCGATGTCGGTCTGACAGGCCTGGAGTGGTTTGGCGGCATCCCCGGTGTCATTGGTGGGGCGGTCTATAATAATATCCATGGTGGTACCCACTTTCTCGGTGAGCGATTGGTCGAGGTAACGGTCCTAACGCCGAACCTTCAAAAGAAGATATATCCTCAATCTGCCCTCGAACTTGGCTATGACCAGAGTCGATTTCAGCGAAGCGGCGAGATCATTCTGGTCGCCTCCTTTCGGCTAACTCGAGCAACGACGCGAGAGCTGCAGCGGGCTGAGTACACGTTTAGAGAGTGGATCAAGCGGAAGAGCGCGATGCAGCCGCGGCTTGGTTCGATGGGGTCGACCTTTCAAAATATCGCTCAAGATCTTCGAGAAAAGATCGGCGCGCCGACCAGTGGTGCGGGCTGGCTGATTGACCAATGTGGCCTCAAGGGTTACCGCGTGGGCAACGCCCAAATTGCGCCGGAACACGCAAATTTTATTGTTAATCATGGCGGCGCGACCGCCGCCGAGGTTTACGCGCTCATTCGACTGGCCAAGGATGCAGTCAAAAAGAAATTTGGTGTCACCCTTAAAGAGGAAGTTTTTCTGATTGGCGATTGGCCGTGAGTCTGACTGCCTTGCGCCAAAAACTCAGTGCGTCACTTCGAGAAAATGTCGTCATTCGTGACTATGTGACGACTGGTGTCGGCGGCATTGTCGATTATTTGACGGTTTGTGAGTCCATCGATAGCCTTATTGAGGCGGTTCAATTGGCCCGTGCGGCGGCGCTTCCCCACGTCATCATTGGTCAGGGGAGTAACGTCCTCTTCTCCGATATTGGCTTTCCCGGCCTCGTCATCGTCAACCGAACTCATCGAATATCGTTTGTCAGCGATAAAAGTCAAATTCTCGCCGAGTCAGGCGTCCTCCTCTCGCGGCTGATTATGGAGGCGGCAAGCCGCGATCTGACGGGTTTAGAGTTTTTATTTGGGCTACGTGGGACGATTGGTGGAGCGACGATCAATAATCGGCAGGCGAATGGCGTGGCGGTCGGTAAACTTGTGAAGGGGGTAACGCTACTGATGCCGAACGCCCAGATCGTCCATTACCGCGGTCAATGGCTCGATTTTGAGCCGTTCGGTAGTCGTCTCATGCGCTGCCGTGCGGCTGACCCCGAGGCGATTCTACCGGTCATTCTGACGGTTACCCTGCAGCTTTCGCACAATAAAA
>CAZNEF010000019.1:0-3030 GCA_964572235.1 uncultured Candidatus Saccharibacteria bacterium
ACCAAAAACCCGTGAATCGTTCGAGTTTTCTCGATTATCACCAACGACGAACTACTGTTCGGGGCCAAGCTGCCAACTTTTGTACATCTTGATACTCAGCAGTCGATTTGGTAAGTAGGACTCAGCGATCGGATAGCCGTCAATTATAATATCGCCGTCCTGGACTGTGACCATTTCGCCTGGGAGACCAACAATTCGCTTCACATAACGTTCATGGACCGGATCCCCGGGAAACTGCAACGTCACAATATCGCCGCGACTAGGGACTGTCCGGCGGTAAATAAGGCGATTGACAACTAGGGTCTCACCGGAAAGCAACGTTGGCGACATTGAACTGCCAGTCACGCGGGT
The DNA here is from genome assembly GCA_964572235.1 of uncultured Candidatus Saccharibacteria bacterium. Taxonomy (GTDB): domain Bacteria; phylum Patescibacteriota; class UBA1384; order CAYGGE01; family CAYGGE01; genus CAZNEF01. Next base: position 352 of record CAZNEF010000019.1, read on the forward strand.
CAAGGTAACGATAAACTGACTCAATAACACCAGAAGTACGGCAAACAAGATGGCCTTGCGCGTCAGGTCGTAGACAAGACCGGTGGCCGTAAATAATTTTTCCCACTTTAACGCGCTCATCGACTACCTCTAAAGCTGAGATTATAGTACTGTGGTGGCACTAGACCGGCCTGCTTTGTTGGTAGTAAGACAAACCAAGCTAAACCAACGATAAACCGCCGTTCAACTGCACCAAAAACCCGTGAATCGTTCGAGTTTTCTCGATTATCACCCATCATAAAATACTCCTCGGACCGTAAAACGTGCTCTGAGTCGGGCTGCGTGAGCACGCCGGCTGGAACATAGCTCTCGGGTAAGCGCTTATTGTCGATAAACGTCTGATTGCCGCGAATCGTGATTTTTTCACCCGGTAAAGCGATAATCCGCTTAATGTAACGCGTTTTCTCTGGATCGCCGGGAAATTTAAGAACGATCGACTCGCCACGACGCGGTTGGCGCATGATGTAGCTAAGTTTATCAACAATCAAATATTGACCGTTATGAAAGTTAGGCTCCATAGAGGCGCCACTAACAACATTGATTGTCCCGACAAAAACGTTGATCAAAGCGATAACGACAGCGAAAACAATGACTCCGCGGGCTAACTCAAAAAGGCAACCAGTTGCGTAAATGATGCGCTGCAAAACTCCGTCCATCACCCTCCTTGGGACTCGGATTTAGCATATCATGAACTGAGGGCAAAACTCTATTGAACCCGTTGTCACACCGAATGTTTTACTTCGTTGATTTCGACTCTGTCTTGGCTTTGGCCTTCTTTTTGACAGGTTTGACTGGGGCATTCCCGGCGAGAACTTTCGAGAGCCGAGACTTCAGGCGGGCTGCTTTGTTGGCGTGCATAAGATGGCGCTTCACCGCCTTATCGACAGCCGAAACGACAGCCGGCATATTTTCGGCCTTGGCATTCTTGAGGGTACGCTTCAGTTCCGCTTTAACGACAGCGTTGCGCGCCTCTTTAGCTTGGGCGTTACGAAGCGCCTTACGCGCTGAGGGGGTGACGGGCATAAAACTCCTTTGGACGATTAGCCATTCGTCATTGATTGTAACAGATCAAGCTAACATCCGCAAGAGCATTGACAGAAGAAGAATCTATGGTACTATTAACCCTTCCTGTAAGACAAAAAGGCTCAATAAATGGAATTAACCGCCAAACAACAGACGCTTGAACTGATTCGGCAGGCCAAAAGTGTCCTCTTGCTGACCCACAAAAATCCGGACGGTGACTCGCTCGGCTCAATTTTGGCGCTTGCGGCCGCCCTCAAGAAGCTCGACAAGGTGCCAACGGCCGTCGTCTTCGATAGCGTCCCTAACTACTTGAGCTTTTTACCAAACCAAGAGCTGCTCCAGAAAGAGCTCCATTACAATAGCGACCTTGTCCTCCATCTCGACGTCTCAAAGACAGCCATTGCCAAAATTGGTTACAAACAATTACCCGATCAGCAGCGGGTGGCCATCGTCATTACGCCGAAAGCCGGTAAATTTAGTAAGGAAGATATTAGCTTCCCCGACCTAAAGCCGAACTACGACCTCGTCATCGCCCTCGATACGCCCGACCTGCAGCGTCTCGGCCCGATCGCCGACAAATTTGCCGATGTTTTTTATGAGATTCCGGTGGTTAACATCGATCATCACCCAGGCAACGACTACTTTGGCAAAGTTAATTGGGTTGATTTGACCGCAACCTCAACAGCCGAAATATTGGTCGCGCTTCTCGAGTCGCTTGGCCGCGAGAAGAGTCTTATCGACGCGGATATCGCCACCGCGCTCCTCACCGGTATTACCACCGACACAGGCAGCTTTCAGAACGCGAACACGACGCCAAAAGCGTTTACCGTCGCCGCTCAGCTCGTCGCTGCCGGTGCCCGTCAGCAGGAAATCGTACGCCATATCTACAAAACGAAACCACTTTCGACGCTTAAGCTTTGGGGGCTGGCCCTCTCGCACCTTCAGGAAAATAACGCCTATCATTATATTTATTCGACACTCACCAAAGAAGATTTTGCGGCGGCCGGCGCGCAAGAGCCGGAGTCTTCAGGTGTAATTGATGATCTTTTCAAGTCCGCCGATGGCTCGCGTTTTGTCATGCTCGTCTCTGAGAAACGGGGTGGCTTGCATGTGTCCTTGCGTTCGCTGGAAAAAGGGATTAATTTGACAGAGATGGCCGCCTTGTTTGGTGGCGGCGGTCACGACCTAGCGGCCGCTTTCGAGATTCCCGGCGGATCGATCAAGCAGAATCTGGACGAGATTTTGCGGCAGATTACCGGTTATCTAGAAACGAAAGCGAGAGCCTAACGATCTAAAAGAAAAGGGGGGGGTATTATGGTGATAGACACGATGGCTGAAATGGCCAAGTCTCAGCTGCTACAAGTGATGTCCGACGAGGCCGTAAACGAGTTCATAGCCGAACCGGGACGGTTTTACCCTCGCACGATAGCTGAGCGCGTCAAGAAAGGATCTGAGGTCGCGGCGGTGCTCGCCGCACACGGCATCAGCGATCCGTCTCCGGGGCTGCTACAGCTAATCGAAGAGACTTTGTCAAGTCTAGTCTCTGAACGGGGCGGATGAGCAAGGAGAGGCGGCGTCCGACGGACGCCGCCTCATCATTTTTCCGAACGCTTAATG
>CAZNEF010000020.1:0-12434 GCA_964572235.1 uncultured Candidatus Saccharibacteria bacterium
GGTGACACCGGTCCGGAGATCGTGACTCTTGAGCCTGGGGAGGAAAAGACAGTTACCCTTAATATCCCAGCCGAGGCCGTCGACCCGTCCACTCTACCAACCCTGACTCTTCATGAACCTTCAACTTCACCACGCGTGACCGTTGGCGATAAGCTTCCCATTGTCTACTCGGTTACTAGCCCTAACAACCAGTCCGTGACAACAACCTTTAGTACAACCTTGGTGACGCCCGCTGCTACAGCCATCCCAATCGATAGCTGTACGACCACTAATGTTGGCGATCACCTAAGCTGTAACTTAGACACAACAGGACTTCTCCCTGGGACTTACCGTATCGAGGCCGCCTCGGTCATTGGGGGTGGTCAGTCGGTTGTCACGAGTGCCCCGACTATCTTCACCCTTGTCTTACCTATACCGATTAGCTTTAGCTTCACCTCACCAAAACTCTCAACGATTGCTAATGTCGCCTTTGGCTCACCCCTAACGGTAAGGTATGACTTTACAGGCCCAGCTACGGCAGCTGCTCAGCTTTACTACGATACGGATAATAGTGGCGCTAATGGGGTAGCCCTCACAGGCACTTGCACTAGAGTGCCCCAAGGCACTAACCAATCCTGCACCTGGACGAATACCAGTGTTGCCCCAGGCTCTTATTATCTTTACGCAACTTTGACTCGCGACAATACGTCGGCCCCGACTATTGTCTACTCAACTGGTCAGGCACAAATACTGCCAGGGACACCAACAGTCCTCAAAGCGACCAGCCCGACAAGGCGACAAGCCCAACTCACCTGGACTGATACGACGGCTGGAGGCTACAGCAACGGTACCTTTGAAATTTACCGAACGACGACAGCAACCCAGAGTTATGATGTGTTCATTGGTAACTATACCCGTACTAGTCTACTTAACCTTACCGCTAATAGTACGATCGACAAAACTGTGGCCAGTAATGTAACCTATTCATACAAGGTACGTGCCTACCAAACTTTGGTCGGAGGGCAGAAACTCTATTCCGCCTATTCGAGTCCGGTGACAGTGAAGGTGAGGTAGAGACGGCTAGGTTATCGCCTCCCTAATTTGCGTTGATAAGAAAAAGAGACGGCGTCCGCGGGGACGACCGTCTCCAAAACTGAAAAGCCCAATGGCTACTCGTCAGGCACGTTCGCTCGTAGCACGATTTGGACGTAGAAGGTGAGGAACCAAGCGACGATACAGAGACCGGCGATGACCATGGCGACGGTCTGGAACGAATTGATGGTAGACGTGAGCGCCGGTGCGTCATGGCGCCAGCGCTCGCAAAGCAAGATCGTGACCAGGTTGGCCATGGCGCATAAAAGGATGCCGCACAGGAGGGGGCGGACATGGACCTCCCCCTCCGGATCTTTCCGCTCGTTGGCCAGAGGCCCGTTATCATACATACTGCTCTCCCAGTGGCCAAGCCACAAAAACCCTAGTTGTTAACGAAACCAATGCCGAGACTGCCGTTCTCTCTCTGTTTGGCAAGGACAGATGAACAAAGTATATCATCAAATCCTATAACTAATAATTGTATAACGAACCAAGGAATCTAGACAACTACACTAAGAGGGTCAATAATGGTAGGGTTTAATAAAAAAAAGCATTTATCCAAAAGAAATTATTTTCAGAACTCACTAGTATCTATAGGCTGTATCGATGTCAAAAGTTTTTGCTCCTTTTTGAATCGTTCAATAGCAAGCTTGATTAACGTATCAACAAGCTCGTGGCAAGAAATGCCGCTCGCTTCCCACAATTTCGGGTACATGCTGATAGCTGTAAACCCAGGTATAGTATTAATTTCATTAACCACGAACGAGCCGTCATCGCGCAAAAAGAAATCCACCCGTCCCATTCCCTCACAACAAAGAATCTTGAATATTTGCACCGCCATACCTCGCACCTTTTTAACTTGTTTTTTAGTGAGTTTGGCTGGAATAGCAAGCTCGGCTCCGTGCTCGTCAAGATATTTCGCGTCATACGAGTAAAACGTATGATGTGTTTTGTCCGTAATGACTTCTCCGGGCACAGACGCGATCGGGTTCTCGTTTCCAAGTACCGAACACTCTATCTCTCGACCATCGATATATTCTTCCATTAACACCTTGTTGTCATAACGAAACGCCTCGTATAGTGCAGACTCGTATTGACTCCTATTATCCACGCGAGATATCCCGACTGATGAGCCAAGATTTGCGGGCTTTATAAAAAACGGCAACCCGAGCTCATTTTTTAAATGAGAAAAAAGGATGGGTTTTTCATAATTATGTGCGATGAGAAATTTGCCCACCGGCAGTCCGGCATCACGCATTAGCCTTTTCATTACGTCTTTGTCCATACCGACTGCGCTACCAAGCACACTAGCACCAACATGCGGTATTCCAATAAGCCTGAGCAGTCCTTGTACCGAACCATCTTCACCATATGGGCCGTGGAGAACCGGGAAAACTACATGAAAGCGAGTTTGCTCCTCACTATTTTTTGATAAACAAAAACTTTCGCGAGCCGGAGCGAATGATATCGACGAACATCCTTTGTGTTTATTAAGTGCCATAGCTGCAACGGGTCCAGACAAAAACTGTTCGCCCGATACTGTCAACCACTGGCCTTTCCTAGTGATACCGATCACTGTCACATCGTATTTTTTCTTATCAAGCGCTTTGTAGATATTGTGCGCGGACATTAAAGACACTTCGTGTTCTGCGGACTTACCCCCAAAAAGAAGGGCAACTTTGATTTTCTTTGATTTATCTATCATTGCCTTCTTCGGCGAGTTCGGTTTCTACTCTATACTGTTCGATTCCGCCATGAAGCTCTCCTCCTATAATCCCCCAGTCTCGCTTGAGAGCTTCGTAGTCCGGATCTTTTTTGATATTATACGAATTATATCTATTCATTGTATCAAAAAGATCAGCTACTCTAGCCATGCCTCGCAAGAATGATGAGTCTGTATATAGTGACGATGAGTGTATTTGGTCAGACATTAATTTCACCATACTCATACCTCACTAATCTGTCAAACCATTATTCTATACATGCCGCCAAAGTACGCTTCGTCCATCTCGACAGTACCAGAAAGTATTGTATCTAGCTGCCGTTCAAGCTTCCTAGCAGACACGCCGTTTTTGATCGGCTATTGAGATAGATAGCGTAAAACCAGAGGGTAATTTTAGTTGGTGATTTGTGATAGTACCGGCCGTTGGGTGAAGCTGGTATCCACGAGTAAGCATAACCCTTACACTTTTTGACACGCTAAAAGCCACTCTTAGCGCAGTTAGGACATCTGTTGCTGGTAAAAAGCGAATAGTTACTGATAGCTCCCTATATCACGACTAGACGGGAACGTAGTAGAATGAATCTGCAATGTATATACTAAGCTACTACACCGGCCATACGGCAACGGCCGCGCTTTTATACAACGGTAAAATTATCGCCGCCGCCAGCGAAGAGCGCTTTAGAAATCAAAAAAATTATCTCGGTTTTCCTGCCCAAAGTATCGGCTGGTGCCTAGAGTTTGCTGGTATTACAGCCGCCGAACTCGACCTTGTTGTTCGCTGCGGTTTGTATGGCGCACCGATCCACGTGGTCGATAAGAAGAGCCGTGGTCTTTCCTTTTTATCGAACGCCTATAACCTTTTTGGCCTAGTACGCAGCCTCTGGCGAACTCTAGTCAATCGCTTAACCGGACTGCGGCCACTCGATCAAGCGCTCTACCGCTTCATGACCCGGACGCTTGGTCGCTATACGGTCGCCAAAGAGAAAAAGTGGGTTGCCGATTGGCTCGCTATCGACCGGCGTAAAATCATCGCCTATGAGCATCACGAGCTGCACGCCGCGTCCGCCTATTACGCCTCGCCATATAGTCGAATCAAGGCCTTGGTACTGACGCTCGACGCTGAAGGCGATCATCTTTGCGCGACGGTCAGCATCTATGAAAAAAATGTTCGCCAGCGCCTCGCCGCGACCTCGCGCGAAAATTCCTTAGGCTGGCTTTTTTTGTATGTGACGGCCTATCTGGGCATGAAGCCGATGGAGCATGAATACAAGGTCATGGGTTTGGCGCCGTACGCCAAGACCGAGCACGTGAACGCGCTGTACGCAAAAATTAAAAGTTGGGTGATCCTGGATCCGAAGAACCGCCTCAAATTTTATGCAAAAATTAGTACCTACACGAGTTTGCCGTACTTGCGTCGTGAACTTCAAGGAACACGCTTCGACAATGTTGCTGGTGCCTTTCAAAAATTGCTCGAAGAGCGGATGGTTGAGTGGACGGCCGCAGCGATAAAAGCCACGGGACTGTCGAAGGTGATTTTTTCCGGCGGTCTTTTTATGAACGTCAAAGCTAATCAACGGCTTGCCAACTTGCCTGGTCTGAAAGCGGCCTTTTTCATGCCGAGCGCCGGCGACGAGTCATTACCGATCGGGGGTTGTTATGCCGGTTACTTAAAATTAACCAAGGGCCAAAAACTGCCAGCGCCCCTCAACGATCTCTATCTGGGCATGGCTTTTACGAACGAAGCGATTGATGATTTTATCGTCCGAGGTGAATACGCTAAGAAATACAAAATTACGCGCCTGGCCGATATTGAAACAAAAATCGGTCAGCTATTAGCCGAGGGTAAGATTGTCGCCCGACTGGCCGGGCGCATGGAGTGGGGGGCTCGCGCCCTCGGTAACCGGAGTATCTTGGCCGATCCGCGCGACCCGGACGTGGTCCGTATTATTAACGAACAGCTCAAGAACCGTGATTTTTGGATGCCCTTTGCCCCATCTATTTTAGCGGAGCGCCTACCAGACTACTGTATTGTCCCGAAAAAAATTATCTCACCCTATATGACCCTAAGCTACGATACAACGGCCTTGGGCAAAAGAGCACTGAAGGCGGCGATGCATCCCTACGATTCTACGGTGCGAGCTCAGGCGGTGATGGAAGCGTGGAACCCGCGCTACTATCGACTGATTCAGGCTTTTGAACATGAAACCGGTATTGGCGCCGTTCTCAATACTTCGTTTAACCTCCACGGCTATCCAATCGTCAGCGGCCCGACTGAAGCGCTAGCCGCCTTTGAGGGTTCGGGTCTCGAATACCTGGCGCTTGAAAATTATCTTATCAGCAAATTATAAAGTTTATGATATTCGTATTTTTGGGCCAAGGCCAGGGCATTTTTTTTAAAAGTCTTTAGATTATGGATAATGATGAGGCAGCTGTCGACGAACGGTTCGACTGGCTCGTATGGGACAATTAAACCGGCCCCGTGTCTCTGAACCTCCGTCGCCATGGTCGCGATATTAGTGGTGACAACCGGCACGCCTTGACTTAAATAGGCTTTAATTTTTGAGGGATCGGTCCAATAGGCTGGATTGCTTGGCTCTGGTCGATAGGTGGCGAGACCAAGACTCCAACGTCGTATAACGGCGTCGAGCTTGTTTTCATCTTGAATAAAGCCATGCCAGGTGACGTTCTTGAATTGGCGTGCCCGTCGCTTGAAATAGGCAATATCGGGACCTGAGCCCACAACCTCAACGCGAAGGGCGGGAATTTTTTGCAAAAGGGTCGGTAAGGCGCGAAAGAGCAGGTCCAAACCCTGACTCTTTTTGAGGACGCCCAAATGACCGATAATTGGCACTTCATTAATTTCAATTTGCCCGGGATTGGTGCCGATCGGGATGACCGCGTACTGGCGATCTTTCGGTAAGACACCGATCTCCTGACGCAAGGTCATAAGTCGCCGATTAAGGAAAATGGTCGTTGTCGAGTCACGACTGCTTGACTTATCAAATTGCCAATAACCCCAACGGGCGAGGCGAATCGGCCAATCCGGGTAGCCGGGCGGGTAGTAGTCCCAAACCCAAAAGATGGTGCGCGAGACGACGCCCAGGCGCCGTAGGCGGTTACCGATCCAGCTCGTAAAGGCGTTAACGCTAAGGTAAATGTCAAAACGGCCATGCCGCAGGCGAAAACGCAGCATATAGTAAAGCGTTTGGATGGCAATGAGGATCGTAATCAATGGTAAAGTCAGAAAGAGTAGCGCTTCCGGTGTCGGCAGCTCAGCTAGTTTGATCTCTTTAATGACCGTGCCTTGCTCGTATATGCGAATCAGGTTCGATCGACGTTTCCGGCCGAGGTCGTGAAAGCTAAAAACAAAAAAAACGACCGTTTCAAAACGCTCAACGAGAAAATCAAGAATCCGACCGGCATTTTCATACGGGGAAAAGTTAAGATAGATGATCGATTCGAAACGGCGTTTCATGAAAGGCTCGAGTCAAAATGGTATCGGTGTCGAAATCCTTAGCGAGAGTCATGGCATGGCGGCGATAGGCCGCGTAGGTGCTATCGTTGGTGAGCAGCTTAAGGATGGCCTTGGCCGTGCTGTCAGCATTGGGTAGCACGATCAGCCCGGCTTTGGCTTTGGCTATCAGTTGGGCGCTGGCCGGAAAATCAGTCATGACGACTGGTAGGCCACAAGCGAGATAGAGTTTCGGCTTACCTGGATCGGTGAAGTAGGTGTAGTTGGTGTCACTCGGAATATATGGGGCGAGGCCGATCGCTGATTGACAAAGCCGTTCCTCAACGGCCTCGTGTTTTTCAATAAAACCACACCACTCAATGTACTGACTGACCGCTAATGTTTTGGCTAAATCGGTTAACGTCGCCGTATATTCGCCCTGGCCAATGACGACAAGATGAACGCCGGGTACACGCTTGGCGATCGTCGGTAAAGCCCTAATCACCAACTGAAGCCCCTGTTTTTCCAAAAGATGACCGACGAAGATAAGCTGAGAGCGTCTGATTTGAGTGATGGCGAGCGGTCGAATGCGGGCGAGCTTGGCGCCCATCGGCACGACAATACTTTTTCGTTTTTGGCTGCTCGACAGACCGGCGGCCTCACGGGCGGCGATCATCCGCTCGGACAACACCCAAATCTTGTCGGCGACGATGCAGGCGAGACGGTCACCGAGGCGGTAAAATGCGTTAAGGAGCGGCTGGCTAAAACGCCGCGGCGTATAGTCGATCGTGTAAAAAACAAGCTTTTTAATCTTTCCGAAAAAACGCCACGGCCAAACCGAGAGGGTGTTCAGATTATCGAGGGCGACACAAAGCGCGTAACTCTGCCTCGCCTGCATTAGAAAATACCATGTTAGAAAGATATCGGCAAGATAGAAAAAGGCTTGAGGACCAGCCAGAGTCGGACCGAAGATGACGATCGGCTTTGCCTTTACCCGATAAATAGTCATTGAAGAGCGATGGTCGTCGGCATAAGGGAAAGGGTGCTCGATGTAAACAAGGACGGCGGTCTTGTCGAGCAAAAAGTCACGTAGTTCCTGGGGCGGTCCGCCGGCCGCATTCGCCCGCTTGTAAAAATGCGACAAGATGAGGACGTTTGACGCGCCGACTTTACTGGCCATAGCGGCCGAGGTTTCGCGTCAGCCCAAATGTGCGGCCCAAGCCCTCGTTGATAATGAGTAGGGCCAGGATGCATGAGGCCGGCAGATGCCAGAACATGACCGGATCGCGCCACTTGGCGGCGAGGCGTATTGAATCAACAAGCGGTAAAACGAACGTCAATGCGTAGGGTAAAAAAAGAGCAAGGCGCCACTTTTTCTGGCGATCATAATAGTTGAGTCGATTGACCATACCCATACCGACAACCGTTTGGCGTAAGTTATTGCGAATCCGCCAGCGGTATTTGCGTATAAAGTCGCCGAGGCCGCCAACGTGATAGTGGTAGAGATAGGCGGCCGGCACATAAGCAATCTTGCCGCCAGTGGCAATTAACTGGATACCGGAAATAATATCGTCGGCCTGACCGGCACCGCCGCGTTGGAAGGCGCGGGCGACGCCGACACCTTGGGAGAGGCCGAACAGCGGATGATCGTGCGGGGAAAATTGATAGATTTGATAAGCGGGCGTTTCAACTTTTGGTTGATAGCGCTTTTTGTAGTCGTGGGGATTGGCGGCGTGGCCGTAAATAAACCAGGTCAAAGGATCGGTAAAAAGGTAGCCGAGGTAGCGATTGAGACCCGATGAATCGGGCGGCGCCGTTGTTTGCGGTAGTAGGCCGAGAATTTCCGGGTGGTCAAGATAGGGGGCGACCATGTGGTTAAGCCATTGATTGTCCGCGAGAATGTTATCAGCATCGGTGTAAAAGAGGAGATCGCCGCCGGCCCTCGTCGTGGCTAGAGTTTTGCCCGGTTCGTGCAAAATACTCGGGTTATCGATAATCGTCGCGCCATGTTTTTTAGCTATCGCTCGGGTGCTATCGGTTGAATAAGCGTCGGCGACGATAATCTCGATTTTTTTGGCTGGATAGTCTTGGCCGCGAATCGCCGTTAAACAACGCTCGAGGAAGGGGGCGGCGTTCAGGGTCGGGATAATAAAGCTAACCTTGGGGAGTAGAGCGGCAGCCATCGGCCTCATCGTAGCATAAGCGGTAGCTTCTGTCAGATGGGGCAAAAGTCTGATAACATAAAATAACGCATGGCCAAACACTATTGGTAGCTGTACAGGAGAAATTATGTTTCGTCTCTCAAAATCGAGTCTTATTTGGCTCCTCGTTACCGCCTTGCTTGTCTTCGTCACCTACGGGGGTTTGGCACACACATTTTATCAGCAGGACGAGTGGCAGGAGTTTGGCCTCCTCCGTTCGGGCGCTATTAGCCTTAACCCATTCGTTGATCTCAACATTTTTCCAATCCTGATCGGCCAGGGGCGGCTCTTTTCCGATCTACTGCTCTCGTTTTTACTGCTCCATTTTCCCTTTCAAATGGGACCGTTTGTCATGCTCGCTCTTTTTCTCCATCTGCTCAATGTCTATCTCGTTTTTCAGCTAACACGGCGCCTAAGCGGCAGTGTGCTGATCGCTGGAGTGGCTAGCCTAGCATTCGCCTTGAACGCCGTGGCGCATCAGGCCGTGACCTGGATGGCGGCGATCGCGACTTTACCGGCGACTGGTCTCATTCTCTTCAGTATACTGGCCTACTTAGAGTGGCTTGACTCACGGCGGCGCGCCTGGCTCTATGCCAGTCTGGCGTCTCTTTTCGTCTCCCTGCTCTTTAAGGAAATTGGTATTTTTCTCGTCATTGGTCTGCCTCTTCTCTACCTTCTCGATGAAAAAAAGCCTTCCCTCAAAGAAACAATTACTAAAAATGCGCCCCTACTTGGCTATGGTCTCCTGATTGTCGTCATCCGCGTTCTAACGTTGGCCGGTTCCCATACAGGTAATGGCACGATTGCGGCCGGTGGCTTTGACTTTAAGCTCAAAATCCTCTGGCACGCCCTACTTTATCCGCTGACCGGTCTCTTTCAGACGCTCGTGCCCTCAGCCTATATCTATCCGTTAGCGAAGAAGGTGGCCTTTCTCCAGTACCCGCTGGTCGTGCCCAGTACCCTTGGTGATACTGTGCCACAAACGATCATTACCGATCTCATCGCCACGATCGGCACGGTGGCCTTTGTCGGTTTAGCCCTTTGGCTGGCGCGGCGTAAGCCGGTTATCGAATGGCGTTTTCCGCTTTTCGCCATTGGTCTGACTATGCTCAGCTTTTTGCCTTATGTCGTCCTCGATCGCGGTGGTTCCTATATGGATTCGCGCTACTACTATGTGGCGGCGATCGGCACGGCCATGTTGATTGGCCTGATCTTTGATCGATTGTGGCAGGGCCGGCGTGCCGGTAAAGTGGTGGCGATACTACTGTTAGCGGGGCTCTTGACCATACATATTCTCGATACGCGTGGTGAGATTAAGCGCCAGACGGCGCTGGGCGCAGCGCGTCAATCGATCCTCTCAACGATCAAAACAAGTTACCCGACGCTCAGTCAGAAGAATATCTTTTATATAACCGGCGATAAGACCTATGATACGCCCACCAACTTCGTGCCGTTTCAGCAAGGGCTAGGCTATACACTCATGGTTTGGTATGCTGACGACCAAGCGATCCCCCAGTCATTTTTAGCCAATAAATTTTTGTGGGATATTGGTACGCAAGGTTATCAGGAAACCGCTCTGCAGGGCTTCGGCTTCTTTAGTCAACTACCGGCGTTGCAAGCGGCCGTCAAAAGCGCCGCCTTCGATCCGTCAGCGGTCATGGCCTTTAGTTGGGATAGTCGCAGTCGGCAGCTCACCGATATCAGCGCCCGAATTCAGGAAGGATTGCAATAATGAACTTTTGGCAGGGTAAGCGCGTCCTCGTCACCGGTGGCGCCGGTTTTATCGGCTCTCATGTCGTCGAGATGTTAGTTGAAGCTGGTGCGACAGTACGGGTTACGACCTCACATGCGTTAAGTGAAACGGGTAGGCGTAATTTGGCGACTGTTTTCGATCAAATCGAAGTCGTGACCGCTGAACTACGTAACCTTGGTGACGCGCTGCGGGCGACCGAGGGCCAAAAATATGTCATTAACGCGGCTGCCAAAGTGGCCGGCGTGCACTGGAATATGAATCACCCAGCGACGATGTTTTACGACAACATGCAAATTGGTATGAATGTTCTGGAAGCGGCCAGACAGAATGGTTGCGAGCGCTTCCTGGTCGTTTCTTCGGCCTGTGTCTATCCGCGCTACTGCACGATTCCAACGCCCGAATCGGAAGGTTTTAAGGATGAGCCGGAGCCGACGAACGTTGGTTATGGTTGGGCGAAACGGATGAGTGAATTTCTCGGTCAGGCCTATCACCAAGAATATGGCATGGCGGTGGCCATCGCCCGTCCTTACAATGCCTATGGACCGCGCGATAATTTCGATCCCGAACGCAGTCATGTGGTGCCGGGCATTATTCAGCGACTCTTTGCCGGGGAAAATCCCTTTCACGTTTGGGGTGACGGTGAACAGAGTCGTTCTTTTCTCTATGTCAAGGATTTTGCACGTGGTCTCATTGAAATTATTGAAAAATACCCCGAAGCCGATGCCCTTAACCTTGGGGCCAGCGAAGAGGTGAAGGTTAAGGATTTGGTCAATCTTATTTTGGAGATCTCCGGCAAAAGTGATGTGCCCATTGAATTTGATTCGACCAAACCTTCCGGTCAGCCACGTCGCTCCTGCGATACGACAAAGGCCGAAGCGAGGATTGGTTGGCAACCGCAGTACGGGTTACGCGAGGGCCTCGAGGAAACCATTCGTTGGTATAGAGAAAATTATTCGGTTGAGCCGGTGAAGTAGTTTATGATGGATCTCCTTGCCCGGCTTATTAAACTCATTTTTGTACAATCGCCAATCTACCCGCATTGGCTTGATTTTCGCAATCTTTACCGCGCCAATGAAGTGCTCTACGCTGCCATGAAGGGTGATGTTTTGGAAACGGGCTGCGGGAACGCTGAGGTCAAGCGCGAGGTTTTGGAGCGCTATCCGCAGAAGATCAAGTCGTATTTGGCCACCGACTATTCCTCATGGGACAAAATCTTTTCGGTGCAAACCAAGAAAATGAGCCGCTTTGGTTTTCTGACCCATATCCTCTATGGCAAAAAAAAGGAGGCCGAACGTGTCGACAAGGTTTGCAATGCGCTCAAACTGCCCTTTCCCGATGCCTCATTCGACACATACGCCAGCTTTGAAACCTTGGAGCATATTGACTACCCGGAACGCTTTTTTGCTGAAGCCTCTCGGGTCTTGCGGCCAGGTGGTAAGATGCTTGTCTCCGTGCCCTTTATCTATCGTGAACATAGCGAGGGCACTGGTTTTGATTACCATCGTTTTACCGTTTCTTGTCTCAAAAAACTCTCCAAGGATCACGGCCTAAAGGTGACGCGCATTTTCACCTACTCCTACTTCGGCACGGCCATGGCCGCCTTTGTCAATCAATATGTGGTGCGTAAAATCGCTGAAGGCCATCTTTTCGTTAAAGTTATCCTCTTCATTCTAGCGCCATTTATTTTTATTTTAACCAATACGATCGGCTTTCTTATCGACACGGTTGATCATGATGAGCGTTTCGCCTCGCATTACCACCTAATCGCGGTCAAGCGATGATGAACTTGGGCTATAAACGGGTCGCTATCATTTCACACGTTTACGCGCCTGGTCCGCCCCATGAGCTCGAGGCTTATCTTCACGATAAGGTTGATGAGCTCTTCTTTATCGCCCATCCCCTCTCTTTCGTCAAAGGCAAACCCTCAGCTTATCGTCGCTACCGAGCCGGTAAACTCGTCGAGGATCGTCACGGTCGAATCTGGCATCTCCCCGACCTTCTTCTCTATGTTAAGGATTTTGCCGCCAACCTTTACTTAATTGGGCGAGAACCGAAATACGATCTTATCATTGCGCTTGATAATCTCAACACGGCGAGCGCGATTTGGCTGCGCTCTCTTGGTCGCGCCAAAGAGGTTGTTTTTTATACTATTGATTACATTCCCAAGCGTTTTCAGAACCCGTTGCTTAACCGCCTCTACCATTACCTCGATGACTATTCGGTACGCCGCGCCAA
>CAZNEF010000021.1:0-2475 GCA_964572235.1 uncultured Candidatus Saccharibacteria bacterium
GTGTGCCGTACTTAAAGTACGGTGAACAAGGAACGGAGGTTCTGACGCAGAAAGACACCAAATGAGAAGGTTATATATATCACGATTTACTGGGAAGGGAGTAATTGCGCTATAATGAAATTATGGAGCGTTTTCTGCCCATCGCTTACCTGATCGGCTGGTTTGCTGCCGTATTTCTCAGTAGCTATCTCATCAACTGGTTACTGGTACGGGGCATAGTACGTCGTTATTATCGGCTCTTTGTTGCCCCAGGCGTCATCGTCCACGAACTTTCCCATGCCGCCGGCTGCCTTATTACCGGTTCGGAAATTACGGAGATCAATTTTTGGAAAGCCAGTGGTGGCCACGTCAAGCATCGACAGCCAACTGAGCCACTCCGTCGGATGCTCAGTGATCCGTTAATCGCTCTCGCTCCAATCTGGGGTAGTTTTTTATTTCTGGCCTTATTGACTTGGTTAATGGTCCCTAATCTTTTCTTTTTACTGATAAAGTCTTCAACTATGCCAATTTGGCAGGCCATAGATTGGTCTAACTGGCAGACCTGGCTTTACCTCTATTTGGTAACCAGTCTCATGGCCACGGTCGCTCCAAGCGCTACCGATATACGCTATGCTCTGGCTAGTCTAGTCATTCTCGGTCTCGTCCTCAGCCTTGGCCTTTTTATTCCGGGGATGGCTCAGCTCCTACTCAGTTGGGGTACGAGCCTCCAACCGTTTGCCCTTTTCACTCTTATCCTGCTTCTCGTTGGCCTCATCATCGCTTTTCTTCTAGCCATACCAAACCGCCGGCGGCGCTCGAGCCCGCCCTCCAAATTTAAATAAAACGATTGTTTTCTCTCCTGTTATCCCCTATAATAAAGTTATGATAATTGCGGTTGACGCCTCACGGGCGCTACGCCCGCATCCAACTGGAACTGAGCTTTATAGCGCTCGGATTATTGAGTATTTAGCGAAAATCGACAAAACAAACCGCTACATACTATACTCCCCAACCCAACCCACGCATTTTCCGACATTACCAGCGAACTGGCAATGGAAAATCATTCCGTGGCGCCGACTCTGGAGTCAAATTCGTCTAGTTCTGGCCCTGGCGTACGATAAACCAGATTTACTATTCGTACCTGCTCATGTCTTGCCACTTTTTTGTCGGATTAAGAGTGTTGTTGTTGTCCACGACCTCGCGTTCGAGCTTTTCCCTGAAGCCTATAGTTGGTTCGACCGTTGGTATCTACGCTACTCCGTAAGCGTTGCGGTAGCGAGGGCAAAGCGAATTATTACACCTAGTCAAGCCACAAAGAACGATCTTTTAAAACTTTATACCGCTGATGCCGAGAAAATTACGGTGATTCCGCTTGGGATCGATAAAACGATAAAGTCAGTTCCGATCGCTGAAAAAATTAAGGCAATCCAACCCTTCTTTTTGATGGTCGGTCGACTGGAGGCACGTAAAAATACAGCTCGGGTCATTGAAGCTTTTGGTCTACTGCGCGCAAGGGAGCCAAAAATTATGCTTAAGCTCGTCCTTATCGGTAAACCTGGGGAGGGCTATACCTTTGTCGAAGCGGCAATAATGCGCCTACCCGACGCGATAAGGTGTGATATTATTGAACTAGGTTATATTGATCATGCAACACTCATTCAGTACCAGGCGGCGGCAGTCGCCTTTATTTACCCAAGTCTTTATGAGGGATTTGGTCTACCTTTACTTGAAGCGATGCAGGCTGGACTGCCAATCATCACCAGTAACACAGGCTCAATACCCGAAGTTGTTGACGATGCGGCAATCATTATCGATCCCCTGTCGACAACTGAATTAGTCGAGGCAATGTCGATTCTGGCAACCAATAAACTATCGCGACAACAGATCAGCAAACGGGGACGGGAGCGGGTCAAGCAATTTTCCTGGGAAAAGACAGCGGCAGCCACGCTTAAAGTCCTTAAAGAGGCGGCATGAGTGTCGTGAAAACTTTACCAAACCTAAACGTGGCCATTGTCCATGATTTTTTGACGGCTGTCGGCGGTGCCGAACGCGTTCTCATCGCCTTACATGAACTTTTTCCGGCCGCCCCAATTTATACGCTTCGCTATGACGCCAAAAAAACCCGGGGACGCTTTGCTGGCTATGACGTTCGCCCGACCAAGCTCGGTTTATCATCAATACTCGCTCTGCCTTTTTTACCGAACGCGATTGAGACCTTGCCTCTCTCAGAGTATGACCTGGTTATTTCGAGCTCAGCCGCCTACGCCAAGGGAGTGATTACCAAGCCGACCACGCTACATGTTTGCTACTGCCACACCCCGATGCGCTACGTATGGGATTGGACTCATGAGTACGCACACGAAAGGGGCGTTGATCGTGGTTTAAAAAGCATTTTTCACCGTATGCTTACCCATTATTTACGACTTTGGGACCAGGCCTCGGCCGAGCGTGTCGATCGCTGGATTGCTAATTCGGAAAATGTCGCCAAGCGGATTA
>CAZNEF010000022.1:0-2931 GCA_964572235.1 uncultured Candidatus Saccharibacteria bacterium
GACAAGGTCCGCTACCGATTTAGCCACATCTGTGCCGGATCCTACGGCTATCCCAATATCAGCAGCCCGTAGCGCTGGGGCATCATTGATTCCATCGCCAGTTACCGCAACGACCTCACCTCTTTCCTGATAAATTCGAACAATTTGCATTTTCTGCTCGGGTGATACCCTAGCATACACGATAATGTCTTCCGCCCGAGATCGAAGTTCATCAGCGGAAAGATGGACCATATCTTCACCAGTCATAATTACATCCTTTTCATTAATAAGACCGAGTTCGCGTGCCACTGCTTCTGCCGTTCCTTGATGATCACCGGTGACAATGATAGTCTTGACTCCAGACTTTTTTATGCGATCTATCGCCTTCCCAACTGCAGGTCGAAGAGGATCTCGAAAAGTAAACAGGCCAAGAAATGTTAGATTGTCGAATGATCGTTTTCTTAATTCATACTGACTGTTTTCGGAAATGTTCTTCAATGCAAGCCCTAGGACTCTCTCGCCGTTAAAAGCTCGAGAAGCTATTAGATTATTTAATTCTTCCCGCTGTTTATCTGATAAATCAGAGGATTTGACCAACCATTCAGGTGCTCCCAACAGAACGACTTTCAAGCCATTCTTGCGAATTAGAGTTGCAGACAATTTGTGCATCGAATCAAATGGCAGTCGATCGATAATTTCAGTCTCCTTAATGACGCTGGCCGTGGTGATACCATACGCCGCCGCCGCTTTTACTAAAGCCACCTCTATCGGCCTCCCAGAAACCTCCCAGTTATCCGGTGGATCGTCAGGATTTTCGACAATGACATTACTATTAAGCACGGCCAATCTTAGTAAATGTAAATTATCTTGCGATTCTAAAGATACCGCCGGAATCGTGTCAGTGAGTTGCATGCGCGCCTGTGTCAGTGTCCCAGTTTTATCGGTTAATATAATACTGACTGATCCCATGGTTTCAGCGGCTACTAATTTTCGCACGACCCCCTTTTTGGTAGCCAAGCGTTGCACACCAATAGCAAGTATTACCGTCAAAGTAATCGGTAAGCCTTCCGGGACTGCGGCCACCGCAACAGCAATGGAAATCAAGAACATGTCCACCAGATCGTAACCAGAAATTAATCCGAGAATAAACAAGATAGTAACCGCCACCGCTAAAATAATTCCAAAGATTACGGAAAACTTTTTTATCGCCTGTTGCAACGGTGTTACTTCCTGTTCCCTTGCCACAACCAATGAGGCTATCTTGCCAAACTCAGTGCTCTTTCCCGTAGCCGTGATGACTGCGTCGGCTAACCCATCAGCCACAAGCGATCCGCTGAAAACCATCGAAGATCTCTCGCTGATGGACTTGGAAACTTCCACGGACTCAATCTGCTTTTCAACGGGCATTGATTCACCGGTTAAAATCGCTTCATCGACATCAAGGTTATTCACATAAGTTAGTCGTGCATCGGCTGGAACTCTATTGCCCTGACCAAGACGTATGACATCTCCGGGAACGAGTTCGGAGGCGTCAATTTCGCTTTCTTTACCACCGCGAATCACGCGTGTACGGGTCCGAATATATGATCTCAAAAGCGCCAGTGTGTTTTCCGCCTTATTTTCCTGCCAGTACCCCAAGGTCGTATTGAGAAAGATGGCCGCAAAAATTACTATCGATTCAACGACCTCTCCCAAAACTATCGTCAGAATACCGGCCAAAAGAAGAATGAGGATAAGTGGACTCTTGAATTGACTTAAAAAAATTGCTAAACCTCCTAGTCGATTTCGATATTCCACTTCATTCAGTCCGTATTGCTTTAGACGACTGCTCGCCTCATCAGAATTCAAACCTTGGCGTGCCGTGCCAAGTTTCTCCATCGCTTCTTCCGCTGAAATAGACCAAAAAGGTAAGTTGATATCCATTATGTATATTATAGCAAACAGGCACCTTAATCCCTAGACAAAAGCCCTCGACCCGAAGGGAGAGCTTGATGTCAGAACTAGCACCATAACCGCTGGTGCTAAGGCACCCACCACAGATCTCTCGGCTCGAGAGCAGTGGACAGCCACCTGCATGGTGCTCAATCTTCAAAAGAAGAGAGCGTCATGCTACCATTAGAGTGTTGTATATTTAACATCATGTCAATGCTATCTATCGGCATAGTCAGAACGGAACTCGACATATCCCCTTCCATTTCACAATAAAACTCCCACCTCCAAACTGGCAGGATATACCAGGGATAGGTCCCTCGAATCCAATTCATAAACGAACTAAATAATCAAAAACAACCCATCAATTGGGTTGTTTTTGATTGCGCGCGTCCTACAGAGGTCTTCTGACTTGCGGACGCGCGGGTTGGGCGTCGTGCCCTGCTGAGACCCGAAGGTCCCTAGATGAACGTGCGGTTCTTGTCGTCGGCGATCGGCTGGAAGTTGTGGGTAGCGATGGCCTCGCAGGCCGCCCCCCACCACTTGGCGAACATCTCGTCGAGGTAGGACTGGCCACCCGACGCGGCGGTGATGATGCCTCCCTGGGAGACCCAGCTCCCGCGATACTTGGGGTCGCCTGGCTCGAAGAGGTGCGGGGCGAACTCCCGCACCCATCCGCTGGGCTTGCCCGTCCGCCAGGAAACCATCGCTTTGCCCCGTGCGATCTGGTCGTAGGGGTTCGCGAAGGGCTTGTCGTCGAGGGCGTAGGACTTCTGGAACAGGACGGCCTCCTCGATCTTCGCGCCCTCGTGGTAGCGGACGCTCGGATCGAGCAGGACCAGATGCAGGTGGGGACGCTTGAAGAGGTTGCCAGTCCCGCCCATCGCTCGCTGAAGCTCGGCGACGATGGCGGGCTCGATCAGCTCCACGCCCTTGAATGCTTCGTGACTGGTCAGGAACGCGCTCATCAGCTTTCTCCTCCGATCGGTTGTGAAACCAGGAACGAGCGGGTTTGCTCGCGCC
>CAZNEF010000023.1:0-4388 GCA_964572235.1 uncultured Candidatus Saccharibacteria bacterium
CGGCGAAAGTCGGCCTACTTTTGGGGCGGATTGCCGAGCTCGAGGGTATTGATCCAACCCAAAACGATGCCAGTCGTTTGGTTTTACAGAAACTCTCCGCCCTAGCGAACACGTAAAAGTTCATAGCCAGGGAGCTCGACAATCGTTTGAAAGTGCCTTTTCAGGACCGCCACATTGGCGTGAAAATTGCGCCGTTCTTGCGGGCCAATGGCAATGTAATCGATCTTTTTGGCTCTGATGAGAGCCAGCCCATTCGGGCTAGCCGAAAACATCTCGGTCAATTCCTGGTAGCGCTGGGACCAATTAATGCCATAAGTCCAGAGCCATCCTTCATAGCCCATGTAAAGCTGGCGGCCGGAGCTGATGGAGAGGGGATTATCGTGGCCGGTGCCGGCTAAAATGAGACCATTCTCTGGTGTCGCTTTTTGAACGGCGGCGGCAAAGGCGAGATCGGCGCGACTATTGAGCTCTAGACCGCCAGATCGGGCCGAGGTGGTTATCGATAAAGTGTCAGCCAGACCCGCCCCGGTCAATAAAATGATCAATGCGGCGCTCGTCCACCACCAGGCACGGGGGATTTGACTAATGAGTACGGCGATGGGCAACGACCACAAGAGATACCAATAGGTTAGAAGCTTGAGATTATCATACTGCCAGGGCTGGAAGCTCAGTCGATTGCAAATGACAAAAACAACCAACCCGGCGATTAACAGCGACCGTAGCGGCTGTTTTTTTAGGCTCAAAGTCAGTAGACCAAGCGCTAAAAAAGGGCCACTATTACGCCACCAATACCATAACGGGTTGACAGGATTTTCCGGCTGCGGTACCCAAAGAGGAATGGCACGGATAAAACTGCCCGTGGCTGTTCGATCGAAAACGAGTGTCCATAGGAGGATTGACCCGAGGATGGCCGCCGGTCCGAGCAGCCAGAGTCCTTTTTTAAATGCGGCAAAACCGCGAATCAGATAGAGTATGGGTAAAATTATTCCTAAAGCGATAAAGGAGTGGGTGTGAATGAGTGGCAAGAGGCCGAACAGCAACCCCGTGAACATGAGGTGGCGCCGGTCTGGCGGGTTGAGCCAAGCGGTAGTGAGTATATAGAGGGCCGTGCCGATACCGGCTAAAAAAGCGCGTTGCGGGAAAAATTCACTCATAATACTGTTCATAAACCAGAGGCTATCGTTTGTCGAAGTGCCGTTCTGCCGCAAGGCATCGGTATAAAGCAAGGGCTGATAGGCCGAGGCGAGCCAAAAATAATGGCCCTGTACCAGATCCTTGATGAGCAGCCATACCCCCATACCACCGGATAAGAGGACTAAATAAGTAAAGATCACCCCGGCCTTTCGACTACCGGTGATCCGTTTGCCGGTTAGGTAGAGATTCATGGGTAGGATGCCGAAGAGGGCGAAAGTTGGCCAGGTTAGGGAACTGGCGATATCGAGATTCAACCTTTGTAAAATCGATGACAAATAGGCACTTAAATAGGGATAGTGAAAAAGCGTGCCACTGTAAACTGGTGACTCCAGGCTAAGCTTGGTGTGGGCAGTGAAAAAAGTGCTTGCCCGTAAATGCACGGCCCAGTCGCCCCAAGTATTGATCCAACCGGCAATCAGATTACCGTCCCGCCAGAACAAGAGGTAGGGAACAGTGATAGCGGTGTAAATTAGCCACGGTCCCCAAACGAGCAACCACGCCAGGATCTCTTTTTTGCCGAAACGGTCTCGCAACTTTCGCCATTCTTGAGAAATCTGCCGTCGTTCACGATCGAGATTAAAATAGTAAAAAACCGTGGCGCCACTGGCGAAAGTGACGCAGACGATGGCCCAGTTTTGGTTGGGTAGAATGAGGGACAAAAAAAAGACAGACGTTGCCAGAAGCATAATTCCGATCGGTACGGCCCAGGCCACTTGCTCCTCGATTGCATAGGGCGAGCGGACGAGTCGGATGATTACAAAACCGAAAAGCGCGCCGAGAAGCAAAAAAAGAAAACTTGGCAGCATCTGCTTAATTAACCCGAACGATCAGCGTAACTATCTTCGCCGCCGAGCCCAAGCAATACACGGTACAAAACACGTTTATGCATTAGTACTAATGTGCGCTTTTGCTGTCCGACTGTCAATTATAAAAATGTAAAGATGACTTGACATTTGGCCTCGAGTAGGCTATTTTGTTGGAGAACAAAGGAGTACTATGGGTTTACGCAATAACTACCTTGTACCGATGGTGATTGAGAAAACTCAGTTCGGCGAGCGGGCCTACGATATTTACTCGCGTTTATTGAAAGATCGCATTATTTTCTTAGGGACGCCGATCGATGATGACGTCGCCAACATTATCGCCGCCCAGCTTCTCTTCTTGGAGAGCGAAGATGCCGATAAAGACATTTACCTTTACATTAACAGCCCGGGCGGCCTCGTTTCAGCCGGCATGGCGATTTACGATACCATGCAGTACATTCGGCCCGATGTGGCGACGATCTGTATTGGTCAGGCGGCCAGTGCGGCGGCGGTTTTGTTGGCCGCCGGTGCCGCCGGTAAACGCTTCGCCTTACCGAACGCTCGGGTGATGATCCATCAAGTGCTCGGTGGCGCTGAAGGGCAGGCCAGTGATGTTGAGATTCGAACTCGGGAGATGGTGCGTGTGAAGCACAGGCTGAACGCCATTCTGGCTAAACATACGGGTAAAACGGCCGCCCAAATTAACAAAGATACCGACCGCGACTACTTTCTTGATTCCCAAGAGGCAGCCGCTTATGGTCTTGTTGACAAGGTGATCGAGCGTCAGCCGCGTAATTTAGCGCCAAAATCGTAGTACTATAATAATAAGAGATGTAAAAAAGGGATGTTGTAGGAGGGTCAGTGGCACTTACAGAGAATGTCTTTTTAGCGGCGAATCCAGCTGAGGCGACAGCCTTTGGATTGAACTGGTGTCGTTTTCCTCTGCCCGAGCTCACTCCCGAGGTCACAATTCCGGACACGGCCCTGGCTCTCAACCTGATTGTCGAGCTCCTCAGCGACCTTCCTGAAGAACCGGCGCTCGACGATTATTTTCCGGTCAATTTTGCCCGTCGTGTTGCGGCCTTGGTCCATCGCTATCCGACGTTGCGCTACTTTACGCCAGTGCTTCGTCCCTTTGCGCTGGCGCGTGGCACTGCCGACTTTGTGAAAACGACGGGACTTTTGGCGCGCTCGGCCATTTTGTCACGGAAAGCGATTGAGGCCGAATCTGCCGAAGCGCCGCTCTTTTTCCTACATGAGGATTTGCAACTTTATTTAGCCATGCCGGGGAGTGGCCGCGAAGGCGAGGCGCACGCGCTTAATCAACAGCGTTTTCTAGCGCTTGATTTACTTTTTGGCCATCGCGATCCAGCTACGAAAGCCATGGCTCTTGAGGGCGGCCTGACCGAGGCGGCTTATGAATGGTTTATAGCCCACGGTTCAAACAAGGAGACGATTTTTAGTCTTGACGTGTTGGCAGGGACGATTCGGGAGCTTTGGGGCAACCGAACTGTCACACGCGACAAAGCCGATTTTTCCGTACTCTGGCGTCTTGTCGAGGAGTACTGGGAACGCTATCCATTGCCGTTGCTTGTTTCGATCGACACTCGGCATAGTCAGGCACTCTATGAGGCCTTGTGTCGGGCACATCATCAAGGTCGACCGGTTGTCGGTATGGGCCTACTCGCGAATCACGATGGTGGCATGGGTTCGACCGGCGAGCTACTTTCCGCCTTGGCGGCTAAGGGGCTATCTTATTGACCTTATTTCAAACATCATTTTCTCCTGTTTCGTTCCTAATCGAGTTTTGAAATGAGTTCATTAGACTTGCGCTCCATAACCTTCTTCTCTATGATAGTAGAGTCCTATGAAATCATCGCGTAAAAATCAGCTCCTTGTCCTAGTCAGCAGTCTAGCCGTACTTATAGTCTTCAGTATCGGCTACATCTTTTTTATGCGTTCGCGTGATGATAGTCTGAACTACAAGGCTATCTTTATCAGCAATGGACAGGTTTATTTCGGCAAGATTGACAGCCGCGAGAACGCTGATCCGCTTGTTTTGCGCAACGTTTACTACCCACAGGTTCAGGCTGTCACGCAAGCGGCGGGGAGTTCACCAATACCGACACAGCAGCCACAACTGCAGCTGGTGAAGATGGGCAATGAAACCCATGGCCCAAAAGATGAGATCCGTTTCAACCGTATCCAAGTCCTCTATATAGAAGATCTAAAAGATGATGGCGTCGTTGTCAAAAGCATCCGCGCTTTCGAGGCCAACGGTCGCCAGCCAACGCCCGGCATGGTTCCCGCCACAAATTGACCGGCAAACCCTTGACAGGGACTTTTGCGCCTGTTACTATCAACCTAAGTAAAGAGTGCTGAGGGCACTCG
>CAZNEF010000024.1:0-6574 GCA_964572235.1 uncultured Candidatus Saccharibacteria bacterium
GGCGAGCGTCAGCTTCGTCCAATTCCGGCGTAATCGAGTCAACTAATGTGGTCAGCGCTCACATTGCTGCTCGTTATTACTGATCAGGTCACGAAAAGCATTTTAATCGCCCGCCACAGTCACTATATCAGCGGCAATGCCGGTGTTGCTTTTAGCCTTGGCTCACCAGGCTACGCCTTGGCCGGTCTCATCCTCTTATTAATCGGCTTTTGGTCGACTAAAAAACGCCCCCTTGACCTCTGGCTAGCCCTATTGATGGCCGTGAGTTCAAATCTCTTTGATCGCTGGCGTTGGGGTCAAATTATCGACTATCTCCGGCTCGGCAGCCTTCATTTCAACGTTACTGACTGCCTGATCGTCGGCTTGGTGGCCCTCATCGGTTTTGAGCTCCTGCGTCGCTAATTTCACCTTGGCGACAACCTTGTCGAACTCCTCAGGATGAAACTCAGCCAGTTCGGCCAAAACCTTACGATTCAGTTCGAGTTTCGCCTTTTTGAGACCGGCAATAAACAGAGAGTAGCTCATCTCATGGGCGCTGACGGCGGCATTGATTTTAATAATCCAACGCGAGCGGAAATCACGCTTCTTGACGCGGCGGTCACGATAGGCATATTGACCGGCCCGCAGCATCGCTTGGTGAGCCAGACGGACTAAATTTTTCCGGCCATGCTTAAAACCCTTAGTCAAGGCCAATAACTTCTTATGACGTTTACGGATCGTCGTCCCGCGCTTTACTCGTGGCATAATTGCTCCTTTGCCCTCGTCTAACGATACGGGATAAACTTCTGAATTTTCTTAATATCGCTCTTAGCAATCGGCTCGTACATTTTCGCCTGGCGTAAGGTGCGTGACGATTTACCGGTCGTGCGATGTTGAGCTGAGGTCGAGCGACGCATCAGCTTGCCATTGGTTGTGACATTGGTGATCCGTTTGGCGACGGCTTGGCGGGTTTTCAATTTTGGCATCTTAGATTCTCCTCACAATAGTGATAAAGCGATTACCCAATTTTTGGGGTTTTGATTCGTACTCAGCCGTGATAGCGACACGGAAACGTTCAATCTGCTCAAGCGCTCGGTCGGCGAAGATATTTTCTCGGCCATGAAGCGGCAAAAAAACTTTCACTTTCAGTCCTTCGTCGAGAAATTTCCGCGCTCGATCAACCTTAGTTTGGAAATCGTGGTCATCAATCTTATAGGTCAGCTTGACCTCTTTGACCTCACCGGCATGTTGATGGGCTTTTTGTTTCCGCTCCTGCTTTTCAAGCTCGTATTGGTATTTACCATAGTCAAGGAGCTTGCCGACCGGCGTTGTCGCATTAGGATTAACCATGACGACATCGAGACCAGCGTCGTAAGCCAGGGTCATCGCCTGATCGAAACTCAGCAAACCATAATTTAGACCATCAGCGCCGATTAAGAGAAAGTGCGCGGCTCGAATCTGTTCATTGACTTGTGTATCTTTTGAGATGGATCACTCCTTCAGTGAGGGCCGATCTTTAACTGGTGCTATAGTAGCACGCTGAATGATTAATTTCAAGGCTTTTGGCCAACGCTTTGCTTCGAATGGTGTTTCGGCGACAATTTGGCCGCCAATTACTAATTGAACCGGCCTTTCCGTGGCCAAACGCCAGCTATCAGCCGTAAAACGCGTCACAGCGAGTGAGCTACCGGCAATGCGTCGAAAAAAACCACTAAACCAGCCTTTAGACGCCGGTGTGTCGCGTAGCGTCACCTCACCAGACGGATCGACGGTCATGGCCCGACAGACACCAAGCAGCTGAACGTCGTTGTAATCGAGACGAAAGCGAACCAGCCGATCAAGCAGCATGGAGGCGGGGCTGATAATCGCCTGACCACGGCCAAGCTCGAGCGCATCAACAAAAATGGTCCGTCGCTCCCGCAGAGCCTGGCCATGGGCGGTCAGCGAAGACGCCCCGATCATTTGCCAAAGAGCTTGGTCAGGTTGAAAAGGAATGGCTCCCAAAACTGCCTTCTCGTAGTGGCGGGAGAGCATTTGCCCGGCCACGCGCGAGACTAGGGCATCGCTGCCAATGCCAACAATTGTCGTAAAACCTTTAGCGAAAGCGAGCTCAAGATGCTCCTCAACGGACCGCGCTGGCGAGGCTATGGCGAACTCACCGGCAATGCCAAGCTGGGAGAGCAATGATTTGATTGCCTCAACGCGCTGGCGCTCGGTACTGGTGGCTAACGATTCAGCAATGTAGTAGTACATCGGCCGTCGTTTCTATTCGACTTCGTAGGCTGGCTTTTTCGCCGACACAATTTCCGTATCTTCAGGCACCGAACTTTCCGAGATCGCCTGACGAGTGCCACTCTCATCAGGCATCAGGCATTTACCAGCGAAGAGAGCACCGGAGCAAATAATAAGATCGCGAGCCGTAATATTACCAAAGAGCCTGGCCGTCGCTAAAAGTTCGAGTCGATCAGTGACCTCGACCGGACCGTGCACGGTGCCGGCAATCGAGACCGTGGCCCCCTTAACCGGCCCCTTAACTTGGGCTGTTTCGCCAATCATCACATTTTTATCCGAAGCCACCTCGCCCTCGATCGTACCATGAACGGTGATATCTTCAGCGTCGCGCAAGGCGCCGACAAGTTTGACATTGGTGCCTATGACCGTGCCTGGCCCGGTCGGATTTTTCGCCTCTTTTTCGAACATTGCCATGACGCCTCCTTATGTCAATATATACTTTCATCGCCAAGTAATTAGCTTTAAATATAGCAGATAAGAAGAGAAATGCAATCAGCCAGAGAGACCTTGATTTCCTAGCCTCAATCTGCTAGAGTAAGGAGTGAGTTCAAATATTGCGGGGTAGAGCAGTCCGGTAGCTCGTCAGGCTCATAACCTGGAGGTCGCGGGTTCAAATCCCGCCCCCGCTACCAATTTTTTAGATTATCCCTTTTTTACACCTATTTATAATCGGCTGCGTAGCTCAGAGGCAGAGCAGGGCACTCATAAAGCTCAGGTCGCCGGTTCGATTCCTGCCGCAGCCACCAATCCCCGGGGGAGTTAAGGATAGACCGTGAAACCAAAAAATTCATTGAGCCGAACAATTATTTATGTTACCGTAGCCTTCATTGTACTCTCAGCATTTTATGTTTTTGCGGGCGCCCACCCGAACACGCCGAAAAACGTCGATCTCTCAACGATCACCAAAGCCCTTCAAGCCGGGGAGTTGACAAAAATTAGCGTCGATGGCAATCGTATTTTGGCGACTAAAAAAGATGGCTCGCAGATTGATAGCTATAAGGAAGACTCGGCGAGTATTAGCGATTACGGGATTACGCCGGAAAAAATCAATTTAGAGATTAAAAACCCGAACCGCGGCGATATTTGGAACTCACTTCTTTCCATCTTAGTACCACTCCTGCTTTTTGGCGGCATTATTTGGTTCATGATCCGCTCCGCCCAGGGTTCGAACATGCGCGCCATGTCGTTCGGTAAATCATCGGCCAAACTCTATGTGCCGGGCAACCGACGCACCACTTTCGCCGATGTCGCCGGCCTCGAGGAGGCCAAACAGGAGCTGGCCGAGGTTGTCGAATTCTTAAAACACCCGGATAAATTCAAAAAGATGGGCGCTGAGATTCCAAAAGGTGTCCTATTAATTGGCCCGGCTGGTGTCGGCAAAACTTTACTTGCCCGAGCCGTCGCCGGTGAAGCAAGTGTTCCCTTCTTCACCATCTCGGCCTCCGAATTCGTCGAGATGTTCGTTGGCGTCGGCGCTGCCCGCGTTCGCGATCTTTTCCAAAAAGCGAAGCGCAATGCGCCGGCGGTCTTATTTATTGATGAGCTGGATGCCGTCGGTCGCCAACGCGGCGCTGGTTTGGGCGGTTCCCACGATGAGCGCGAGCAAACGCTCAATCAAATTCTTGTCGAGATGGATGGTTTTGAGCCCAATCAGGGGGTCATTGTTTTAGCGGCGACCAATAGACCGGATGTCCTTGACTCCGCCCTCTTACGACCGGGCCGCTTTGACCGCAAAGTCATGCTCGATAATCCGGACCGTAAAGAGCGGGCGATGATTCTCGCCATTCACGCACGCAATAAACCGCTGACTGACGATGTCAACCTCGACAAAATCGCTGCAGCAACGATTGGCATGAGCGGTGCGGAACTAAAAAATATCATGAATGAGGCGGCTATTTTGGCTGCCCGCGACAACAAGAAAGTTATTGCCCAGCACTACTTGAACCTGGCGATTGAGAAGGTCATGATCGGGCCGGAACGGAAGAGCCACATACTCTCGCCAAAGGAAAAAGAGATTACGGCGATTCACGAGGCCGGTCACGCCATTGTTGGCCATGTTCTGCCCGAAGCCGACCCAATCCATAAAGTCTCGGTCGTCAGCCGCGGCAGTGCCGCTGGCTACACTTGGAGTCTGCCGCAGGAAGATGTTCACCTTTACCCCCGCCGTAAATTCCTCGATGATCTTGCCCAAATGCTTGGCGGCCGGGTCGCTGAAGAGATCGCTTTTGGGGAAATCACAACTGGTGCCGAAAACGATCTCATGCGTGCTACTCGATTAGCACGGCGTATGGTCACCCAGTACGGTATGAGCGATAAGCTCGGCCCACTGGCTTATGGCGAACGTGAGCAGCAGATTTTTCTCGGTCGCGACTGGAGTGAGCAGCGCACTTACTCAGATGAAGTAGCCGCCGTCATCGACAGCGAAGTGAGGCGAATAGTCACTGAGGCCCACGGTCGGGCGAAAATTATTATCGCTAGGCATAAAAAGCTGCTCAAGTCGATTGCCAATCGACTGATTAAGGAAGAAACGATTGAGGGTGATGAGTTCGCCGCCATGTTCCAGGTTAAGAAACTGGCGAAGGTTTTCTTGCCGAAATAAAAACCTGTGCTACACTTAAGCTGCCACTAACTATGGAGGTATTATGGTTGACGAAACACCGACCATGGGCCACGAACAGAACACGGCAAGCGATTCACCAACCGTCCTCATCGCTGAAGATGAAGAGGCCCTCCGGAATATCCTTGTCCAAAGTTTTAAATCGGCCGGCTTTCAAACGATTGAGGCCGTCGATGGTCAGCAGGCACTCACCCTCGCCCTCCAGCACAAACCAATGGTCATCGTCCTCGATATTATGATGCCGGTCATGGACGGCATGGATGCCCTCAAAAAACTCCGTCTTGACCAATGGGGCAAAAATGCCATGGTGATTATGCTGACCAACCTGACTGCCGACAATAAAATTCTCCAAGAGCTCTCGGAGAGCGCCCCATCGTACTACTTCGTCAAATCGGATATGGAACCGGACCAATTGATCGCCAAAGTTAAGGAGATTTTACAGTAGGCTTAGTCGGCCCGGACGGCTGGCTGGCCGGCCGGCCGCTAAAGAATTTCCTCTTTTTTGACGTGTTGCCACTTGCCGGTTGGCAGTTTGCTGAGCGTTATTTTGCCGATTCGCAGCCGCATCAGATCGACGACGTCGAGACCTACGGCGCTGCACATGCGACGGATTTGGCGGTTCCGACCCTCATGCAAGACGATATGAAATTCAATCACTTTATCACGGCGTTTGACGTGGCTGATGCGTGTCGTGGCCGTCAGGCCATCATCTAAAACCAGACCTGTTTCCAGTTTTTTGAGCCGCGCTTCTAAGGTCGGGCCCCTGTTGATCGTCGCCGTCACCGCGTACTCTTTTTCATGCTCATGCTTCGGGTGAGTTAGTTCATAACAAAAATCACCGTCGTTAGTGAGGACAATTAGACCGTGGCTCGCCGCATCGAGGCGACCGCAGGCGACGACTCGGGGCTGTTTGGGGAGAAAATCAAAAACGGTTTGCCGACCGGCCGCATCCGTACTCGTCGTTATCACCCCTTTAGGCTTATTGAAAATGTAGTAAATAAGCTGAGATGGCTCCTTGACGAGGTGGCCGTCGACCATCACTTTATCGGTCGGCTGTACCACCATGCCCGGCTGGCGGACCGGCGTACCGTTAATGGAAAGACGACCGGCAGCGATCATCGCTTCGGCTTGACGGCGGCTAGCGACGCCGCAGCGACTAAGATATTTTTGGAGACGTTCTGCAGGCATAAGATTATCGTCGGGCTTCGGGCATCTTAAAACAGCTCTTAAACACTCATGAATGAGTTTTAAATGCGTTATTTAGGTGTATACTTGCATTATGACAGTTTCACTTTCAGCGTCAACGCCAGAAGCGGTAGCCGTTTCGCCGATCGCCAGCCCGATCAGCGTTGCTTCGCCGGCGACAACCCAGGCGACTTTTGAGACGGGCGCACCCGTGTCCACAACCACCAAGGCGAGCACGAAGTCAGGCGCGTTCGATATGCGCTATCTTGTTCTCATCGCCGACGGCGCGATTTTGAGCGGCCTGATCCTGACCCTCGCCATCCGCCTCATTCTCCGATTTCTCAGTCCCCAGGCAAGCGCACCGAAGGCGGAAGTGAGTAATCCAAATCAACCCAAAACCGTTGATCAACTTAACATTGATATTCCGCTCTAAATTGCCATGCGACCGGTGTTGAGGAAGACAACTATGTCCGTCGGGCTAAAAGAACATTTTTCGAGTGC
>CAZNEF010000025.1:0-3745 GCA_964572235.1 uncultured Candidatus Saccharibacteria bacterium
AGTTATAGAACCTGAACCAAGTGCTCCAACTGTTGTTAAACTCGAACTGACTACTCCGGAGCCTAATGTTGTTGGATTTAGAACTGTAGTTCCGTTGATCTGAATTGCTGGAGTACCTGAGCTTACATTGATGAAGCCGAATTTGATATGCAGTTCTTTGCATTTAGCTATGTTGGTGGCAAAACCGATTCCCGGCCCAATACCATTCAAGTCATTCTGATCGCCCGAATAGTAGTAAAAGGAGGCGGCCGGATTGACAAAATAGCCGGCTTCGGTAAAGAAATTATGGAGCGGTAATGCATTGGCCCGGTAGTAATCGGCGAGATTAAACGCGAAATTGTGGGCAAAGGGCAGGGGAAAGTCAGCGGGCGGGCTGCCATAGTGACCGGTATTACTAGTAAAGCAAAAAATCGCGTCGCGGCCCAGACTTGGGATATCGTGAACAATTGTATCGAGGATCATTTTACGCGTGCGACCGAGTTCGACCTCACCGCTAATAATACTCCGAGTCTGTGGTGCATACCAGCTTATCAGTGCCACAATCAGAGCCCCCATGGCGAAGCGATAAAAAGATCTGTTCAGGAGTCCGGCCAAGACGCTACCGAGGAAAAGACCGATGCCGATTGTCGTTACATAGAAGTAGCGGCTCGGGAAGACAGCATCGAGAGCCACCGTATTGAGGTTGCTAAAAAGGGAGAGGGAGAGCGGCACCCAGAGGTAACCAATAAGCGCCGTTTTCGCGAACCGATATTCTTTCTTCCATATCAAGAGGCCGATGGCGAGAGCAGCGATAAGTAGAACGATATCCGAGCCAAAAATCATGCGCGCCGGATCAATCGTCCCCGAAGGAAAGATTAGAATTTCGCCGTAACCCTGGAACATTTTTTGAGCGATAAACCGGATATGGGCAAGCAAGCCCTCTGCGGCGATAACGGGCCGGTCGTGCAGACCGCCAGTTTTAAAGCTCGTTAACGTCAAAACATAATAGTAGAGACCAAAACTGGCTAGCATCGGCAGAAAGCGGAGGATGGAGCACCACCAACGTTGACGCCGCGCGTAAACAACTTCGAGGAGGGCGGCCAGGATAATAAAAGGAACGGCATATGCGGAAAAGCTCAGCGCCACAAAAAAAAGGAGGGCGGCGATGATCGGTCGCTGATAGCTATAAGCGAGAAGACAGAGAAGACCAAAAAAAGTCGCCATGGCGGCGGTCGGCAGCATGGAGAATTGATCGACAAATTGACTCCCCATCGGCGCCACCGTAAAGATGGCGGCGGTCAGGAAGCCAACACTGGGACGCTGCGTCAGGCGACCGATCAACAGATAAACAATAATTGTCGAGCCAGTATGAGCGATTAGACTCAGCCAAGCCCAAAGCGTGGCGTTGAGGCCAAATTGCCAGTAAAGCCAATAGATCAAAAGGTTAGCGCTCGGCGTATAGACGCCAGAAGGCATAATGGCGTCACGGAGATGGCGGTTAGCAATGGCAAAACTAAAACCCCACCACTCATCGGTCGCGAAGTAGCCGTGGCGCAGCTCCCCATAGGCCAAGACGACTAGAGCGATGAGGCCGAAAATGGCAAGCCAGTGCCAGCGCTCACGCTTGAAAAAGCTCAGCAGTTGCGCCATCATCGTCCTCGCCATTGACCAGCGGCAATCATATCCGATTTCTTCTTTTCCACAAAATAGCGACGCGCAAAATCGATACTTTCCCCCCAGTTGACCGGCCGCATGATCGTTTTGAAGAGCAGCGCATCGCTCACGACCCGGCCTTTTTGGATGAGCGCCCGCTTCTTTAGATTATCGCCGAAGTGAGCAATGTTCCAGCCAAGAGCACGATAGATTGACCAGCCACTTTTAAAGCGACCGGCCAAAAAGTAGATAAAGGAAAAACCGATGACCAAAATAATGTGTAGTGGCAGCATCCAGAGAAGGTTGGAAGTCTCCAAGTTTTTAATCAAGCTCATGATCCGATTCTTAAAGGAATGATAGTTGATGACCGGCGAGCCAATCATCTGCGTCGAGCCGCCAATCTTATGGTAAAGGCTGGCGACAGGCGCGTAATGGATTTCAAAACCTTTCAGCCAAGCCCGCCAGCAAAGATCCGTCTCCTCGAAATAGGCAAAAAAATCGTCATCAAAAAGACCAACAGCCTCGAGAGTCGTCCGACGGACCATCATTGCCGCGCCCTTAATCGTAAAAATGGGCGTATCTTCACTATAAGCCGGTCCATCTTTTTCCTCACAACCATAATGAATCAAAAAACCGGTGCGCGTCAGCCATGAACCGCATGAGTCAAGGGTATCGCGGTAATCCATTAAGAGCAGTTTGGGCTGGATAATACCGACCGCTGGATGGTGCTCCATGTATTCAGTCATCTTGGCTAAAAGAGTTGGCGGAACCTCAGTATCGTTGTTGATAAGCATGAGATAATCGACACCGTCATCAAGAGCCCGACGCATGCCTAAATTATTGCCGCCGGCAAATCCCAAATTACGCTTCGCCTCAATCAGGATGGCTTGGGGATAATGTTGCCGAATAAAGTCCACCGAACCATCGGCCGAATGATTATCGACAATATAGGTCGTGACATGACCCGCTGTTTGTCGCGCCAACGAAGCTAGAGAAATCTTTAGATAATCAAGACCGTTCCAGTTAACAATAATCAAACCAACATGGGGAAATTTGGTCATGCAGATGCCCTCTCGGAGCTCAGGACCGCTTCTTTAAAGAGTATACGCCAGTTAAATCGCTTTGCCAATTGACGGGCGGCCCGTTGCATGGAAGCGTTGTCGACGATCAAGCGCTCGAGCGCCGCGCGCAGCTCGGTGGGCTTTTTAATGACTACCCCGGCGCCCGCCTCGGCGATTAGGGCCGCAATTTCGGGAACATCGCTCATAATGACCGGCAGACTGCCCGCCAGGTATTCTTTGACCTTTAAGGGATCGCAGTAGTAAACATAGCTCTGGCTCGGCTGATACATGGCGACTCCAGCCAGATAGTTAGGCAGCGCGTCTAAGATGGCCGCGTTCGGCTGTTGGCCGGCAAATCTTACTCGATCGGTCAGGTTCAACTGTCTAGATAGCGCCTCAAAGCGCGGCCGCTCGCCACCGTCACCGTAAATTGTTAGCTTGACCTTCGGGACATCGACTAAGGCCGAAAGGAGCTCTTCAATCCCCTTTTCCTTGGTTAGATTACCGATAAAAACCAGCCCTTGGTCGTGTTTTCCGTTGTCGACACTCGAGATATAGGCGCCATTAGGCACCACGAGGACATCGCTCGCGTGTGAGCGCTCACGCCGCCGCACCGAGGCGATCCGCTCGGTGACGCACCAGAGCTTATCGACGCGGGCCATGGCATAACGATCGGCCCAAAGATAGATACGGTTGAGCCAAGCTGAATCAAAGCGCGTCGTTGAGTAATCGGTATTGTAACCAACTGAGCGTTTAATCGACAAAAATGGTCGCAGCCAAATTTGAGCGATCAAAACTAAACTGTCGCAGCCGAAATAAAAATCGAAGGCGCGCGCCCGACCAAAACGAAGTAGGGCCCAGACCGTCACCAACGCATCTTTCAAGTAGTTGACGGTACGGATCCCCAACCAGTTCGGGTAGCTATGCTCAAACAAAAGTTTTTCACCTTGCCAGGCGCTAACTCGGCTGCGACGGCTTGGGTCGTAATTAAGCGGATGATCGATGAGTAAAATAAACCAGCCCTGCTCTTTTAAGTAGTCGGCGAGGGCAAA
>CAZNEF010000026.1:0-3673 GCA_964572235.1 uncultured Candidatus Saccharibacteria bacterium
TCCTTGGCATTATACCCTCGATGGGCAAGGGCTTAGTGACGACCGCCGTCTTCGCTACGCTCCTCGTCGCCTTGCCTATAGAAAATCAGGTTCGGCCGGCGGTTCTAGCCAGCCATCTCGGCCAACCACTTGTCGTGCAAACCCAAGCCCTCGAGCCGCGGCTATTGCGACGATATAACGCGGAGTTAACGCAGACGCTGACTTTCCTGACCAATACGCCGCTCAGCCGTAAAATCGAGGATCCAACCGAGTCAGTCGTCCTCTACTTTAAAACCAGCGCGGGCCAGGACGATCCAGCGAGTGAGGCAACGCTGCTTCGCTTGGTCAATGCCGAACGGGCCAAAGTTGACGCCAAGCCACTGCGCACAACCACTAAACTAAGAGATATTGGCCGCGTCCACGCTCGTAACATGCTCGAGCGCGGCTATTTTGCCCACAACACCCCCGAGGGCAAATCGCCTTTCGACCGTCTCGATACCGCCGGCGTCAGCTACACGGCGGCCGGTGAAAATCTCGCCTTCGCCTCAACGGTCGAACTCGCCCACCTCGGCCTCATGAATTCGCCCGGTCATCGTGCCAATATCCTCGACCCGGACTTCGGAGAAGTCGGCATAGCCGTCATCGACGCCGGCGTTTATGGTAAGATGTTTGTACAGGAATTTACTGATTAAATGTTCGACTCCCACTGTCACCTCAACTTTAAAGCCTTTGCCGATGATGCGGCGGCGGTCGCCAAATCGCTGGCCGAGCAGCAGGTCGCGGCTTTAGTCGTCGGGACCGATTCGGATACGAGCCAACAGGCTTTGACTCTTGCCCAAACTTTTCCGCGACTCTGGGCGGCCGTTGGTCTCCATCCGATTCACGCCCTCGATTCGCCGTGGCAAGCATCGTTCATGAAAAGTCTGGCTCTTGAAAAACGCGTCGTCGCTATCGGCGAGGTCGGCCTCGATTTTTATCGCGGCCAGCCAGAATCGAGGGCGACCCAGTACCAAGTTTTTGACGCGGCGATCAGCCTCGCCAAGGCGGTTGATAAACCACTTGTCATCCATTCCCGAGCCGCCTACGATGAAATCATCGCTGTTTTGCGTCACGCATTTCCTGGGGCGGTAGAACCAAACAAATTACGGGGCACTGTCCACTGTTTCATGGGCGATTGGCCGCAGGCCGAGGCGCTGCTTGAGCTCGGTTTCATGATTGGCTTTACCGGCGTCGTCACCTACGCCGACATCGCCCCCGCACTCCTTGAGGTCGTGCGTCAGGTACCGCTCGATCGTCTATTGATTGAAACGGATGCCCCTTATCTGACACCCGAGCCCCAGCGTTCAGCCGGTAAAAAAGCGACGGGTAAAATCCCCCGTAACTCGCCACTCTATTGCCTCGAGGTAGCAAAAAAAATCGCCACCCTAAGGGCGCTCGAGACAGCCCAAGTCATCGAGGTTAGCGAACACAACGCCCATCAACTTTTCCGCATCGAGAAGGATGATTAATGATCGATCCCGAATCGCAAGCGTTTATCGACTGGACCATGGACAGCTTTACCGATGATCAAGTTTACCAGCGCTTCGTTACTGAGGCCATTGATCGTGCCAAACTATTTTATGATCAACCGAAGACCGTTATTTTGACTCGACTCAAGGCGAAAATGGAAAAGGGTGCCGAGGAGCATGGGGCACCGCGTCTCCCTCCGTCAGTAACACGACTCGAGCTTGAGAATGAATATCTCGATTTACTCGGCTGGCTTTTGGTTGCTAAGTGGAACGCCCGGGCAAAGCCGGCAGGATCGATCGATAAGGAGAGCCATGAATCTTGAGCACTCCGCTGGCGGCCTCGTTTACCGCCAGCACGGCCGCGAGGTCGATATCTGTATGATTAAGGATTCTTACGGCCGCTGGACATTTCCCAAGGGCCATCTCGAAGTTCATGAGTCGCTCGAAGAAGCAGCACGGCGTGAGATCGGTGAGGAAACAGGCATTGATGAGACGCTCTTACGACTACGCCGTGAGCTTGGTGAGATCAATTATCGATATGTGGCCGCGTTCGGTGGTGGTCACCCGAAAAATATCAATAAATTTGTCACTTATTATCTTTTTGAGGTCCCACAGACCGTCGAGCTGACCGCCCAAGTCGGTGAGGTCCAAAACGCCGAGTGGGTGCCGATCTCCGAGATCGGCCACTTCAACGATTATGAGGACAATGTGGCGATTATCAATCGAGCGAAGGCCGTGCTATCGCCATGAAACCATTGGTAATTTAGCTTAGGTATGTGACCAGAATTCTTTTTCGTCAATCCCGGCTAACCGAAGAACGCTTCGCAACGTGCCCACCGCCAACTCGTTATGGTTCGGAACGATAGTGACCTTTTCTTGATTGCGTAACTTTATATGGCTTCCCCTTTGAGACACCACTATGAAGCCGTAGTTAGTGGTTAAAATCAAGATCACTTTTTTAGCGGATAGCGGCTTTTTGTCCACCAAAAACCTTAATTCGAGTCAAAATGGGTTCTTCTCTAAACTGGGGAATATCTGCGGGATTTTCATCTTCGATGTAAAGCTCAACAGCTTCAATAAGATTTTTTTTTGCTTCCTCAAAAGTCCGACCTTGACTCGCCACACCCAACCCAACAGCCTGCGCGACATACCATTTGCCTTCTTTATGAATTGTCGTTGAAAATTCGTAGCTCACAGTTTCAGTATAGAGACTCGTCGTGATAAATCAAGTAAACGCTTACTGTATGACCACATAAACGACGCAGGCCAAAATGACAAAAAAGGCGAGGACAGTGCGCCGACTGATCGATGTATTGTTGATCCATGCATCGACAAAACTTGTCAGCACCGGCACAAGCAAGAGAATGAGCGTTGTGTAGGTAACACCAAGCGCTTGATAGCCATAAAAGGTCAAGATCATCGCCGCCGCGCCCAAAAGTGCCGTCGTAAACACGAGCTTGTAATCACGGCTCTGAATCTCATGAATTTTTGGTCGATAATACATGCCAAAGAAAAGGGCGATGACGGCTGTGCGCAGCGCGTAGAGCAAAGCCGGCGAATAGATTGAAAGTAGTTCTTTTTGGACCATCGCTTCCATCGCGATCAGGAAAACGGCCAGGACGAGATGAATAGCGTAGGTATCAAAACGAAAATGATGTTTTTTAATTCTTGAAAAGATCAGGGCAAGCGCCCCGATTAAGGCCGCTCCAAAGATCGTGCCATTGAACTCCTCCGGGTAAAAAAGCGAGGCGAGTAGAATAATCGCCAATGGGGCGAGCATGACGATCATCTCAAACTCGATCATACTCTCATGCTGGAGACCCTGATAATAAAAGATATTCCAGATAATTGCTAGCAAGACCATCAGAATAAAATAAAAGATGTACTGTTGGTTGCCAGCCAAAATTGGGTTGATGGCGCCGAGCCAGGGTAACGTGACCAGCGTCACTAAAAAGAGAAAGGCGAAAAGGAGCGGAATATAGTGACCGATCGCCATCTTCCGCTTCGCCAAAATGAATTTGTCCAAGAGGACATTACCGGTACTCGTCAAAACGGCTATGAGAACGCCATTCATTTTTCCTCCTTAAAAGTCGCTATCGATGTGTAAGTTTATTATAGCGTTTTTTCACCTACAAGACGAGGGAAGAGCGGCTCTGGCCGCAATGACTCAAGCTGCTCAGCCATCT
>CAZNEF010000027.1:0-4443 GCA_964572235.1 uncultured Candidatus Saccharibacteria bacterium
ATGAGGAAACATATCGAGATACGTTGACGAATTGTTTTTTATTTGTAGCCATCATTTCTCCTGTTGCAGTTACCAATGAGATATGCAATGGGTTCGTAGCCTGTGACTAGTCATCAGGTTGCATCTATTATACAATAAGGAGGAAATGAAGCCAAGTGAGAGCGAACTGCTAGCTCGGGGTGTGGCCGAGGTTATTGATCGGTCGCATCTCCAAAAACGTCTTGAGCAAGGCGAGGTTTTGCGTGTCAAATTTGGCATTGACCCCAATAAACCTGATTTACATCTCGGCCATGCGGTGGCTCTGCGCAAACTCGCCGCCTTTCAAGAAGTTGGTCACGCGGTGGTCATTATTCTTGGCGACTATACGGCGCAGCTAGGGGATCCGAGCGATCGCTCCGGTGCTCGTCAATTGATTAGCGCGGCGGAAACGAAAGTAAATGCCGAATTGGTTCTAAAACAGGTTGGGAAGATTCTAGACTTGGCAAAAACTGAGGTCCATCGAAATTCGGAATGGTTCTCGAAACTCGATTTGCGGGGGGTGATTGAGCTTATGGCGCGTACGACCTTGAACCAACTCTTGGCTCACGAAACTTTTCAGAAACGACTCGATGACCAATTACCGCTGCATACCCAGGAAATTTTATACCCAATCATGCAGGGCTATGATTCGGTCATGGTAAAGGCCGATCTTGAGCTCGGTGGCTTAGACCAAAAGTTTAATCTCTTAATTGGTCGGGCGATACAGCGGGCATTTGGTCAGCGAGAACAAGACATTATGCTTTTCCCTTATCTACCCGGTCTTGACGGTGCGGCCAAGATGTCAAAAAGCCTCGACAATACAATCAATCTCACCGACAATGCTACGACAATGTATGGCAAAACCATGACCTTGTCCGATGCCTTGATTATTGAATATTTCGAGCTCGCCACATTGGTGCCAAGCGACGCTATTACGCTACTGATGACCGAGTTGGGCAGTGCCCGCACCAATCCCCGTGACGTCAAAATGCAGCTCGCCTCCGCCATTACCGCTCTCTATCATGGACGGAAAGCGGCGAGTGAGGCTGAGGCGGCCTTTATTGCCCAGTTCCAAAAGGGGCAGCGGCCAGACGATATTAAAGACAAAAAGATGGCCACGGCCTACAAGACGGCGATTCTCATGGTGTCGGCGACTGGTCTGGTGGCGAGTAACGCCGAGGCGCGGCGGGCGATTGAACAGGGCGGCGTACGTCTCGATGACCAAATCCTTGCCAATGCCCTCGCACCAGTCAAATTGAAAAAAGGGATGATTGTTCAAGTCGGTAAACGACGCTATGTGCGGGTGAAATGACAATGAGTTCAACTGAAATATTGAAGACGGCTGTGCAGACGGCCATCGCGAAAATTTATCCAGAGCAATCGTTGCCCGATTTTTCGGTAACCCGGCCGGAGCTAGAAACGCACGGTGACTACACGGTCAATGCCGCTTTAATTTTAGCGAAGCGCGTTGGCGAGCCTCCCCTGCTCGTCGCCGAAAAACTGACGGCGGCCCTCGTACGGCCGGCCGAGTTTGAGAAGGTCGCTGTAGCCGCACCTGGTTTCATTAATTTTTTCCTAAAAAACGATTATCTATTCGATGAGTTGCGTTCTATAACTGGGCAAACAAATTACGGCCATTCAAAAGTCAGTAATGACAGGGTGATGATCGAGTTTGGCCAACCGAACACCCATAAGATGCCGCATATCGGCCATCTTTTTTCCTACTGCTACGGTGAAAGTGCGGCCCGACTGCTTGAGGCGACAGGACGTAAAACTTTTCGTCAAAATTACCAGGGTGATGTTGGCCCCCATGTCGCCAAGTGTCTCTGGGCTTACCAAGGGCGGCTCGAGCGGGGCGAGGCGATTGACCCGACCGCCTTACTGTTCGACAAAGTTACCTATTTGCAAACCTGTTATCAAGAAGGTGCCCTGGCCTATGAAGAAGAGCCGTCAGCGAAGGCGGCGATTGATGCGCTCAATCAAAAGATTTATGCCCACAATCCGGCTATTTACACGCTTTGGCAGGAGACACGTCAGTGGAGCCTAGACTATTACGCCTCCTTTGAGGCGGAAATTGGTGCCCGTTTCCAAGTTCACTATTTCGAAAGTGAAACGAGCGTTATTGGGGAAAAGATTGTCAGAGCGCACATTGGCGACGTTTTTGAGGAAAGCGACGGGGCGATTATTTTTCGCGGCGAGCCTTATGGCCTGCACACCCGCGTTTTCATTAACCAGAAAGGTCATCCGACCTACGAGGCGAAGGACATTGGTCTCATCACCAAGAAACTCGAGCTCGATTTTAACTTTGATGAGGCGATCTATACGACCGGCAATGAGCAGAGCGAATATTTTCGTGTCGTTTTTAAGGCGATTGAGCTTTTATACCCAGAGACGAAAGGCAAGTTGCGCCACATTGGTTACGGTATGCTCAATTTAACGAGCGGCAAGATGTCCTCACGGACCGGCAATATCGTGACCGCCTCGACGCTAATAGCTATGGTTAAAGAGCGTGTCACTCGCTACCTAACCGCCAACCGCGATTATGCGGCGGCGGAAATCGAGTCGATTGCTGAACTTGTGGCTTTAGGGGCGATTAAGTACTCATTTTTAAAGTCGGCCGCCGGCAAAAACATGAGCTTCGATCTCGAATCGAGCGTTGCCTTTGAGGGTAACTCCGGCCCTTATTTACAGTACACTTATGCCCGCTGCCAGAGTGTGCTGCGCAAAGCACCGGCCGATGCCATGACCGTGAAGATGATGAACAAACTGACGCCACATGCCGATGAGCTCGCCGTGCTCCGTTACCTGACCCATTTTCCCGAGGTGGTGGTCGCCTCGGCCGAGGCCTTGGCGCCTCATCTCGTTTGCAGCTACCTATTTGAACTGGCGCAGCGCTATAGCTATTTTTACAACCAACATCAGATTTTGAGCGACGATCAGCCGACGACGACCTTCCGTCGGCAACTGACAGCGGCTGTGGCGCAAGTGCTTAAGAACGGCCTCAACCTTCTCGGTATTGATGTTCGCGAGAAAATATAGCTATTGAACTCATTGGACCAAGGTAAATTCATA
Source organism: uncultured Candidatus Saccharibacteria bacterium (assembly GCA_964572235.1). Taxonomy (GTDB): domain Bacteria; phylum Patescibacteriota; class UBA1384; order CAYGGE01; family CAYGGE01; genus CAZNEF01. The sequence continues at coordinate 3,091 of CAZNEF010000027.1, forward strand.
AAGATCTTTGCCGACCAAAACCCAGGCCTTGTGGTCCTTTGGGTTGGCGAGGACGAGTTTAATATTTTTCTGCCAACTCGTTGGCCAAAAATACTGATGCACAAATTTACCGGTGCCATCAACCTCAATCAAGCGCGGTGGCACATTGCCTGAACCGCGTTCGACAACATAGTAGCTGTCACTATTTTGATCAGCGAAGAGACCGAGTGGTGTAGTGATTGTATCGTATGGCTTGGGAAGATTCGAGAGACGAAAATTTGTTGGTGCGCCTCGGGAAAATTTTGTCACTTGACCGGTTTTGTGGAGAATGAGGAGCGAGCCGTCAATGGCGAGCTCGATACTATCAGTCAGGCCGGTCGTTTTCTTTTTGAGATAGGCGGCGGCCGTCGAAAAGCCATTTTTCGTGGTACTGTACTTCCAAATTTGCTCCGCTGCCGGGTCGACGAGGTAAAGAATATCATTATAATAACCAATGCCCGTGGCGACCGGAAAGCTGCCGGCGTCGATTTCATCTTTTGTTAATTTTTGGCTGCGCAGGCTGTAGTGGTAAAGCTGTCCATCGTAGGCTTGAAGATAAATGAGCTTTTGACTTGGTTCTAATAGTAATTGATTAGCCGCTTGACCATCGGCCAACATACCAAGCGTCGTTGGGTTGCCACCGGTCAATGGCTGACTCAAAAGCCTACCGTCGCTGGTCGTGTAATAGATGATACCATTGAAAATAGCAGCGTTATTTGGGGTGGCCGAAAGGCTAATAAGCGGCGCCGGATTGCTGAGCTCGGTGGCCCCCGCGAGGGCCAAGAGATCCTTACGCGCACTGACCGAGAGAGCCGCTGCCTGGCTGGCGAGTTTGGCGTTTGTTTTCAGTTCCTGACCCTTGGCCAGGGCCTCGATATAACTCTGTCGCGCCTTGGTGAGATCGCCGTAAACCTTGGCTTTTTTAGCCTCGGTGATCAGGGTTTTCATTGCGTCTAAGGTGGCCGTTGTGGCGACCGGCCGATCTTTCGTCTGCGCCTTGCGTGTCTGGATACTGGCGCCAATTGAGCTTAGAAGAAGCAGCGCGACAACGATATACCAAATCCGGGGTGAGTGTTTAATCGAACGCCGAAACTGATGGCCGATATCGATGATGACCTGGATTGGCCAGCGCAGAATGCGCGCCAGGCCGGTAAAACGTCGTGAGTGTCGGTTTAGATAATGGTTAACAGGCACGCCGGCCTCTTCGATCGGCGTTTTCGGGAAGCTCGGCTTCAGCTTTTGGATCGTTTGGCTGACTTTGCCGAAATCTGGCTTGAAGCTGGGTAAAGAGGGTAAGTTTTTAGCTTTTGGCAGCTTAATTTTGGCTTTGAGATG
>CAZNEF010000028.1:0-2658 GCA_964572235.1 uncultured Candidatus Saccharibacteria bacterium
AACTTGATCATTACGCATCAGTACATTGCGCAAATGCCGGAAATTGTGGCCAGTGCGGTCTTCGGTAATGTCGGGACGATCGTTGCTTTTCGTGTTGGCGCCAGCGATGCCAGTGCCCTTGCTAAAGAGTTTGAGCCGATCTTTACGCCGAACGATCTCGTCAACCTCGATAACTACCATATCTACCTGAAAATGGCGATCGATGCCCGGACGGCGGCGCCATTTTCGGCCATCACCTTCTCACCGTTTACGGGTAAAAACGGTAACCGTGAGCGGACGATTCAGCAGAGTATTGACAAATACACCGTGAGCCGTGCACAGATTGAGCAAGAGATATCGATGCGTCACGAGGCCAATTCAGGCCGTATTGGCACATTAGAACAGGTTGGTGGCGAATTTATCTATAAAGAAGAGCTTAAGCCCTATGAGCCAATGAACCCCTTGCCGAAAAACGATAATCTAGGCGGCATCGAGTACTGGAAGACGCGCGACAAAGAGGGCAAGCCCTTTTATGTGACAGTGGCTGACTACGACGCCTATATGCAGTCCCGCAATAAGGAGTCGGATCGAGCGGGAGTCGGGCAAACACCCGATACTTCTATTATTGTGCGACATCAAAATTATGACTACAAAACAACGACTGATCAGCCGGGTCGGGTGGTCAACCAGCCGATCGACCGAGTATCGGCGTCCGTTCAACCAATCGTAGTGGGGGAGAGTCAAGCAGCGAAGCGGCCAGAGTGGGAAATAGCGCCAGTGTCAAAGAGCGATGTTATTCCAATGGCCGAACTCTAGGCGCCTGTTAAGAAACTCGTTTAGAAGCCAAAAATAGGGGAATCTGAACCTGTCCAAACCTGTTAATTACATCCGCAACAGGGGAAGGGTCGCCGCCATTGGTGGTCGATGACCAAGACTATGGACAACTGATTACGGTTCTTGTCGAGTCAACCAATTCTGCCACTGGCTCGTCCAGGCTGGGGTGCGGCTGCTCAGCCGTTTTTAGATTTCAGCAGACACTTTGATCAATCAAAAACATCTTCTTAGACAGCTAACGATTTCAGGGTCTCGATGACTTACGCATCATATCATAGTGTCGTACAATGTATCTTATGCGACACTCGAACCAATAAGAAACTATTTCGTCGTCCGGGGAGGTGTGGACGGCGTACGTGCGTAACAGGTGTGGTGAGTGCTAACGCCACCGCGAATCATGGCCGTTAATCGGGCCTATGTATGAGCCCGTAAAAACCGCCTAGAAGTATCAACTTTTGGTGGAGTTGACATGACTGCCGACTTTGAAAAAATGTTAGTACTCACCTATTTCCCTCGTCAACCTTCTTACTTATTCACATTTATCGCCTAGGTCAAACAGTGAATGAACTAATAACGAGCTAACAGATCAGCTTTGTACTTTTACTCCCCTACCTCTACGCGATAAGCAGTGCATCGGAGCACGTCAGTAACTAAATAACAGACTAGATGGCTTTAAAATGCCCTAGAACGAATCCAATCTTAATCAACTACTCTTTACACGTCTCATGAGATAATCTTGCCATATAATGAGCAGTGGCGTGGCTGTCGCGATCGATGAGTACGTACCAATGGTGATGCCGATCAATAGTGCCACAATGAACGGTCGAATCGAATCACCACCCAAAATGGCCATGGAGGCGAGCACTAAAATGACGGTCAGTGAAGTGTTGAGCGACCGGTTAAGCGTTTGAATTAGGCTAGCGTTCGCCACCTGTTCGAATTGTTCAAACTTAACGATTGGTGATAAACGCATATTCTCACGTAACCGGTCAAAGACGACAATCGTATCGTGAACCGAGAAGCCCATAATTGTAAGGAGCGCCGTAATAAACAGCGCATCGACTTCATAACCGAGAAAATGGCCGAGCAACGCAAAAATACCAATCGTGATAAACAGATCGTGAATCAGGGCGAGGACCGCTGTGACGCCAAAACGCCAGCTTGAGGCTGGCTTTGGCACATTGCGAAAGGCGTAGGCGATGTAAAGTATAATGGCTATTGAGGCGACGATGACGGCGAGAATCGCCTTTTGGGTCAGATCTTTACCGACCGCCGGTCCGACATTCTCAAAGCGTTCCTCGATCAGTTTTTGGCTTGTGAGGTAACGATTGACTTTCTCGTGTGTTGGCTGATCAATCGAGGCGGCTTTAATGATGAGTCCATTTGCTCCTGCGGATTGAACGATAATATTCTTCAAGCCCAAACCCTCAAGCGCCTTTGTAGCGGCGGTGACGTTGATGGCTTGATCGCCCCTCACTTTGAGAAGCGTGCCACCGGTAAAATCAAGGCCAATTTTCAAGGGCCACGTTAACAGGGCAATCAGCCCTAATAAGGCCAAAAAACCAGAAAAAGCCAGCCACCACCACTTCCGTTTACCAAGTAAATTCATCGTTATACTCCCTATCGATTCAAAACTAAGCGCAAGAAAGTGCGTGTCACCGTAATCGCCGTAAACATTGAAACAACTATACCTAAGGCTAGGGTAATCGCGAAGCCGCGGATCAAACCTGACCCAAACCAAATCAAAATACCGGCCGTGATTAGGCTGGAAAAGTTTGAGTCACGAATCGAGCTCCAAGCCCTACGGAAGCCATTTTCAAGAGATGTTGCCTGGCTTTTCCCGGC
>CAZNEF010000029.1:0-4553 GCA_964572235.1 uncultured Candidatus Saccharibacteria bacterium
ATAATACATGATTACGTTGAACTTAACAACTGAATCGGCTTTCGTGGGAAGGATTTACGTTTGACACTCTGATCAAGATAGTGACGATGCAATCTATATTATCGTTCTCACCAAAGCCGGTATTAGGAAATTTCGGCGGCATGGTCGACAACGGCCAATCAGAAGACTGGCCAGAGGGAGAGGAGATGGGGCAGTGCGTTCTAGCCGCCGTCCGTATGGATGGCGATAGTCGGTCAGTTCGGCCGACACCGGCCAACTGCCCAAACAGAAGGAAAGTGGCATTCGGCCCTTGTGAATGGGCCGAGCAGCTAGGTGAGTATGGTCGCCACTGCACTGTCTGTGGCGTTAGGCTCATCGAATTCGCCGGGGTCGAGGTGTCACGGTTCGTACATCCTTCCGCCTTCTAGTGTCGTTTTGAGGGGACGATCAACGATCGTCCCCTCACCCAATATCGTAAAAACCGTTAATGTCTTGTTGATTCAACTATTGTACTCTCGAATCAGCAGGACAGTAGCGGTTTTTTGTTGTGCCGAGGTCAAATGATGCTATTCGAAATAGTAAAAGGAGTAGTTAATGTCTGAGTGGATTCACTCACCTCGCGAACAGTTTTTTATGCAAGGCCGCGAACGCGATGAGGCTAAAGCGCGTACGGCCGCCGGGCATTTTCTGGAAATTCTCAAATCTGTCCGGGGCTTTACGCGAATCAATGCCGAGATGGGCGCAAAAATGGGCAAGGCTTTTGTCCGTACCCTGGTGTCGGGTTGTAACCAGTTTAATCACAAAGTACTTCAAAGTTCCATTATGGCTATACTCGGGCCCGATGAAGGGCCGTTATTCATCTCCGGTTTTCTAGCTGAGTTTACGGCCGCCGCAACGTTCACAAGGCTAAATCTGCCAACTTATTATCCACTACCCGAAGAAGATTTACGCCATGGCATTGATTGGTGGCTCGATCTTAGAAAACACGGTCGGCCGGCGGCAGCAATCACGGCTAAGACTGTGCCATTGCGAGAATGGGTAGGAAATGGCGTGCTCTATCCAATGCGTCATCCGAAAGATATTAAAACGTTACTCGATAGATTGATCGTCCCTGAGAATTTAGATATTCGTAGGGATCGCCTTGACGACAAAACGCAAGAACTGCGCAGAAAGATTAGGGAGGCATGTGAAACACTCATGGCTTCCCAAGAGAGATACGATGACACTATCACTCTATTCATGGCCATACCGAGCCCAAAGTGCGAAGGGGCGGGTGACAAATTAAGCAGTCTCACCGGCCAACCTTTTCCGCCATTTCTCAATCAGGTTTCTCAAGCGATCGAAAAAATACCGCTCCTAGGGACTAACCAAGTTGACGGTTTGATGTATAACTGATATAATCCATTGGTCTCTTATGAGGAGGTGATAGAAATGAACAAGGAGTTCAAACCTAGCGATCGGGTCCAGTTAGAGGACAACTCTCAAGAAGGTCCGATGCCGATCCCACATATGACGTGTAGTGAGGCCGGAGAGATGGTGGCGAGGTTCAAGAGCGATGCGCTCACAGCCGGTGAGGCTTTCATGCTTGGTATACATCTACTGAGCCCAAAAAACGAGCCTCACATAGAGCATGAGCCTGCGTGCCCATCCCATGACGAGGATCTCAAGGAACGTGTGCTGGTGTTCATTCGTCAGAACACCGGTGCTTAGCAAAAACCCCGTCGGCTGCTGCCACGGGGTTTTTCATTGGCTTACTTCGGCCCAGCTTTCAGTGTCTACGTGCCTCAGGTCGACAACGACATCGAAGTCAACTCGTTCTGAAGCCATCGCCTGTTCAGCCGATATATTAAGCTTTTGCCTTGTAACATGATCATAAAAATGCAAGTTCGCTGGCCCAAAAATGCGGGCGCGCGTCTTTAGGGCGGAAAGGCTTGTCACATGGCCACGCATACTGATCGCTCCATACTGCATGGACTCATGGATTAATGCTTGCATCAGCCGCGTGCCGATACCCTGACCTTGAAGCCTGTCGTTCACCTGAAACATATCGACGTAAATCTCAGCCTGCTCGTGGGTATCGTCAAGGTAAGTTAGCGTCGCCGTTATTGTACAGTCATACGGAAGGCTGATCAAAACGCCATACTGTTTTTCGGGAATATATGTTTGCCATTCCACTTTTGGCGCGGCCGTCCTGATCTCTACCGTCATGAGACCGATCTTATCCTCTAACATTGCTTCGGGGACAAGAACGGTACTGTTTAAAGAATGCGGTGAGGGCTCAGACATTAGATTAGGTTCCTTCAGACCGATTTCCTATTCTATCGGATCTCTGTTTCATCGGCTGTTGAATTTTGGCCCTTGCCAATTCCATAGCAATGGCTCGGGGATTGCGTTTTTCGACTAAACTTTTACTGAGAATCATTCGACTGGTTGCTTGGATTTTTTGCTTGACCAATGCAAACATCGCTTCTGATGTTGCCCCAATATATTCTGCATATGAGGAGATAACACCGCCTGCGTTGGCAACCATGTCAGGAATAACTACAATACCGCGCTGGCAGAACTCTTCCTCAATCGACTCTTTCATAGGGATATTGGCACCTTCAACAATGATTTTTGCCTGGACTTTATCTTTATTGGTTTCATTTATAACATCTGTCACTGTTGCCAGAATCAGAGCATCAACTGGTAGGCCAAAAATTGCTTCGTGGCTCAGTCGCCTGGCTCCGGGGTAATCAGCCACTGATCCGCCTAACATTTTCATTTTGTGAAGCGTTTTCTCATCTAACCCAGCCTCGAAGACGGCTGTTCCCTGGCTGTCAGCAACAGCGACAATCGTCGCTCCCATTTCCTTGAGGTGCTTAAAAGCAAATTGACCGACATTGCCAAAACCTTCAACCGCCACTCGAACTTGGTTCGGCTGAAGCTTGAGAAGGTCTAGAGCTACCTTAGTGGCATGAGCGACCCCAAAACCAGTGCTACCGAGTTCATGCGGTAGGCCGCAACGACCGGCTAGGCAAAGATCGAGCGGTTTACCAGTAGCGGTCTGCGGATTGCCAGTCACTTCAACGAGCCAACGCATCTCTTGCTCGCCAGTATTAACGTCAGGCCCGGCAATGTAGCGCTCTGGCATCAGCAGCTGTATCTTTTCGATAAAACGTTGAAAAAGTCGCTTTTTTTCCTCCTTGGATTCATCTTGCCAAACAATACCAGCTTTCGCCCCACCAAATGGAATGTCAGCCAAAGCGTTCTTCCAGGTCATTGTCCGAGCTAAGCGAAAGACCTCATCGGCTGTGACCTCACTCGTCATCCGTATCCCGCCTTTGCCTGGACCAAGGGCTGTGTTGTCGATGACTAAAAAGCCTCGTAGACCAATTGCCGGATCAGCGACTTCAACGATGTACTCAGGACCAAATTCATCAACGGCAATGTTATTCATGATTATTCTCCTCAGGTAATAGTTTGTAACAAGTTAGGAGGATTTTGTCGCAGCCTCACTTCTTGAGTTTAGCAGAGTTCTGGCTTACGAGAAGACTAGTTTTGCCAACGCCATGAAGCGACAACGCGAACACATTTATTAGGTCAGACTTTATTCCCCAACCATTACTACAAGATACTGGCGAACATTCCTCAGCGTACCATCGGACACAGCCTCAATAGATTGCGAGATTGCGATTTCCGAATTGCCCCATGGGCATAAGTGTTGAACAGGTACACACAAATCACAGCATGTCAAAACTAAATAGAAATGTCCCTTTCTAACTATTTAGTTTTGACATCTCTAAAATAATTACGTAACAAAAAAGTTCGAATTCAGTTTGGGTAAAACTATTTTCGAACCTGCAGATTCCGTGGCGGAGGCAGAGAGGGTGGGATTCGACCGCCTAGGCGGCCGGGGCGCTACGCTCGCTCGCGCCCGTTCGAACCCCTACCAGCATACTCGCCAGATTAACTCCTACCTCTGACGAGCTGGAAACTAATCTGGCGGCGAGGGTGGGATTCGAACCCACGAGGAGCTTGCACCCCTGGCTGTTTTCAAGACAGCTGCACTCGTCCACTATGCGACCTCTCCGTAAACTTCAGCTAACCCGGCAGTGCCTCCACTGACCACACCTCGCACTCGCCCAAATTATATCTGTAAAATCATCCAAAAACAATGGCCGACGCCCTTAGCATGCACTCACCTCGCCACGCCCCACACCGTTTACACTCAACCCGAAAACCCGTACCATGGGACTATGAGTAGAATGCCCAATCTCCTCCTCCGCAATAGCCTAATTTTTTTCAGCGGCAACATCATTCTTTCGCTTTTCAACTACCTCTACAACGCCTCGATGGGGCGCATTTTGGGGCCGGCTCAATATAGCATTATCGGCTCCTTGCTCGCCTTCATCACCATTATTACAATACCAACGAATGCCGTTTCGACAGCAACGATGCGCTTCACCGCCAATGCCCACGCGAAAAATGAGGACGGTAAAATCCACAGTTTTCTGAGGAACCTGACTGGGCAGCTCATCATCGTCAGCCTGATCGCCTCTCTCGCCATTATCGTTCTCGCCAAACCGCTCGCC
>CAZNEF010000030.1:0-2084 GCA_964572235.1 uncultured Candidatus Saccharibacteria bacterium
CCTGTTTCGGATAAATATAATCTTTATGCCACTGAGCACATTCTGCAACCGCTTCTTGCAGCCGATATTCGTACCGAAATTAGCCTTGATAATGAATCGGTCGGCAAGAAAATCCGCACCGCGACAGTTCAGAAAGTGCCCTATAGCCTCGTGATTGGCGAAAAGGAGATCGAGTCTGGGAATTTGGCGGTGCGTTCCCGCGATGGCGGCGAACTGGCACCCTTGACTCTTGATGCATTTATTCTGCAACTGAAAAAAGAAATCGAAACGTATAATTAGAGACTACCTCTCCTTACTCAGCCGCCGCCACCTCTTCAACGACTTTTTCACTCGATGCTTCTTCGGTCGCGGCCACCGCGGCTGCTTCAGCTTCCTCGGTTGTTGGGGCTAGTTCGGCTTCAAGTTCAGCCTCGCTGCGTGGCGCGGTAACGACAGCTAGTGTTTCTTCTGGGTCATCTAGGATCGTAATCGTTGAAGGGACCTTAACATCGGCGACCGTAATTTTATCGTCAAAGGTGACGAGGCGGGAAATATCAACTTCAATCTCGGGTAATAGATCCTGCGGAAAGGCTTCAACCTTTAGCGCATCTTTGGTGGTCACGAGATTGCCTTCAAGTTCTTTAACCGCCGGCGCCTCACCGGTGAAACGGAGGGCGATTTCCGTCTGCAGCTTTTCATTCATTTTGACCTCTAGCAAATCGGCATGGGTAATATTGCCAGTTAAGGGATCGTACTGTAGGTCATGAATCAAAACCTTAACTGGACTGTCCGTGTTAATAATAAGGTCAACCAAGGTGCTCGAACCAGCGGCGCTGGCGAGCTTCGTAAATTCCTTACCCTGAACGGTGAGATTTCGGTTAGCCGTACCATGGCCATAAGCAATGACCGGCAGTTGACCGATTTGGCGTAAGGTCTTCACTTTTTTGCCAATAATTTCTCGGGGAATGGCATTGAGTACTGGGCTATCCATGGGTTATTACCTTTCTTTAGACCAAAGGGCCTTAAAATTGCCGTCAAAGCGTTGCAAGGCCTGGTGTAGAGCGATGACATGGTCGCTATCGATAGGATGATTTTCGTGTGTATTGGTTGCACCGGTAAATGATGTGACCCAAGTCGTGACCACGGCGGGGTGGGCGTTAGCGCACATTGTTTGTAGCACATATGTGTGATCGAGACAGCCTTTAAAGCTGATCTCCTGACTCGTATAATGACGGCCACAGGTTGGACAGGTCATGACGGCTTTGGCTTGTTCGATCAGCTGTTGAATATTATTCATTCACCCTTCCTTAGGGGCAGTATATCTGATACCAGGGTAGCCTGTCAACAGGCTGCACCTTGTGGCTCATCTAAAAGATCGGGTCGGCGCTCGGCTGTCCGTTTTTTCGACATTTCATGACGCCACTGGCGAATCATGGCATGATCGCCGTGCAGGAGCACCGAAGGGACCGCCATCTCCTTATAGTCGGCCGGTCGGGTATATTGAGGATAATCGAGGAGCCCGTGCTCATACGATTCATTTTGGCTCGATTCATCCTTGCCTAGAGCGCCCGGTAACAGACGGATAACGGCATCGGCAACGACCATCGCCGCCAGTTCGCCGCCAGTTAAGACATAATCGCCAATCGATAGTTCATAATCAACGAGGCTACGGACGCGTTCGTCAAATCCCTCATAGTGGCCGCATATAAAAATAATCGACTCCTTCTTGGAAAGATCGTGGGCCGTGGCTTGACGAAATGGTTGGCCTTGAGGGGTTAGTAGCACGATAAAAGGTTTACCCAAACCTGTTTGCACGGTTATCGCCGAAATGGCCCGATCGATGACGTCGACTTTTAGCACCATGCCCACTCCCCCGCCATATGGTGAGTCGTCGACGGTGCCATGTTTGTCCGGCGCATAGTCGCGTAATTGGTGAAGCACGATCTCTACCCGACCGCCGGCTACGGCACGCTTAACAATGCTCTCTGTAAGAGGACCGGTAAACATTTCTGGAAATAGGGTTAGTATGTCAATACGCATTGAATGGCGCGGTCTCATACGAACCCATTGCATATCTCATTGGTAGCTGCAACAGGAGAAATGAT
>CAZNEF010000031.1:0-2135 GCA_964572235.1 uncultured Candidatus Saccharibacteria bacterium
GTTATCCTGGCCGTAGGTGGAGCGACGACGACACAATGCGGCAATGACTCGGTTGAGATTAAGCTCGCCAATACCGAGCCAATCGTCATTAAGATGAAATGATGTACCAATGAGGGGATTGACCCGGGTTTTCAGCGTCGCGCTAATTTGGCTGATGCCACTGACGGCATCGGCCCAGTTTGTGCCCATCAATCAAGCCCAGGACGCGGCGGCCACCCAAGATCAGGGTGACTTGACCGATGTCCTCACGCAAATAAATAGTAAAACGACCACAGCGACGCGACAGGTGCAAACGATTTTAGCCTCAGCCGCCAATAAAACGGTGGGGGCGACGGCGGCCAGTCGCCAGGTTGATACGATTGCCGGTAAACTCAAGGCCGACTTAAACGATATCATCAGTGTTTACGCCAAGAAAAATCCCCCGCCGGCCGAGTTGCGTGCGGCATACAACGCGGCCCAAAATGCCTTGAATAGCGTGCGTAATCAAGCGACCGAGGTCCTTGATCAGATTGGTTTCGATAAGCAGGCAGCGCCAAACCAGCTTTCCGGTAAATATTTAATCTACCAAAAGAAAATTCAAGATCTTATCGAGAAAGCGGTCCAGCGCGCCGACTCACGCCTGGCTAAAGGAGGGACGAAGGCCACGGTCACCAACGATCTGACGACCTTGGTTAAGGACACCGAACAGCAGATCGACGTTGCGACGACCGTTTTTCTAGCGGCCAATACTGATCTTTTGCCTTCGGCCATTAATCGAATTAAGACCGATCTTTTAAAGGGACTAAGCACCGATTTGGACAGCCGATTCAAGGCGGCCACCACATTTGGCAGCGACCGAAGCCTCGATCTCTCGCCGGAGGAGTTTCAGACGATTGAAGCGGCGCTCGCTAATATGGCCGGTATTGTCGATCGGACCATTCAAACGGTGACCAATATTATTCAGCGGGTCATTGGCTCAAACTTGCCGACCTCGTCGAACGCGCCCGGGCAAAACCCGCAGCTTGAAGCCAAATATCAGTCGCAAAGACAGATCGACCAGATTCGCGCTGACGCCGCCACCCGTCTCGACAAAGCGAAGCAGGCTTTTGACAACGATCCGTCAAACTCCGCTCTCGCCAAAGCCGTTTTTGATAAGGGGGCTGACCTACTAAAGCAGCGCCTGATCGATGTTCTCGATGAAAACCAGACCGATTTTAGAGCCGGCGACCCAGCGCAAACCGCCTATGCTAAAGCGAAGCGTTCAGCCCAGGACAAGGCCAAGGGCTGTGACGGTTTTCTTTGCACGATTGGTCAGATTGCCACCGGCGTGGCTTCGGGTGTGCTGGCCAAGTCGACCGGTATCAAAATTCAGCCCCAAGGTTTGCAAAACTTGCTTGGTGTCAACAGGGGGCCGGGCTACGCGACGAGCCGCTACACCGGTGTCAACTATGGTGGCGCGCTGGGCGGCATTAGTGGTGTCGGTGGAACAAGCCAGGTGCAGTTGAACGCCCGTTGCTTGAGCGATTTGCCGGTCGGGCCGTCGAAGAAGCGAACTTTTGCACTTATTGAGAAGGCTTATGCGCAAGCGGATACGGATGCTCAGTACGCTCGAGATAATCAACTACCCTCTCCAGTTTTAGCTACTCCCACTACCAGTAGTCCAAATATTGCGCCGATCAGATCGGATATCTCTGGCTCGACTTCAACGACACCTAGAGATTCGTTACCATCAAATTCGGAGCCATCGTCCCGTTTTAATTTCGGTAAAATCTTCCAGCAGATTTCCCCATGGATTAACCAGACACTCGTCGGCGGTCGGGCCGTACCAAACTCGAACTCTCACTTTGGCAACTGCTACGGTCAGTCAAACGGCTACGGCGGTTTGCCCGGTTATGGCAATGTCTATAATTCACAGTTTGGCGGGTTGCCGGTTGGCCCGAACCTAGGCTATGGCTCGAATAATCTTAGCTACAATCCTGACTATTTCAACAGTAATTCGGCTGGTACGCAGCTTGCCCTTGGCCTGCGTCTTTTGGCGCAGACAGATCGGGGTAACGCGGTCAGGTATGAAGCCGCCGCCCGGGCCCTTTCAAGTATCCCGCTAACGATTGCTAATGTTGTAACAGCATCAACTATCCTTCGAGATACGCCGGATT
>CAZNEF010000032.1:0-2631 GCA_964572235.1 uncultured Candidatus Saccharibacteria bacterium
CAATACATTGCCTGTCGATGTTTCACCGGACAAAGAACTCCCGGCCACTTAAACCATAGACGTCACTACAGATCACTTGACGATTGACTCTACGCTCGCCTCGGCCACCATGGTTTGGGTTACCGACTTCGACCCTAATGATCCCTATAAAAGTGGCGTAGCTGACAAGTTTTTTGATCTCTCGCTAAACGATAAGGGCACAACGGTCGCTGCCATCCCGGCTGGGACATACCGGATCGACCTGCTGAAGAAGGACAGTGATGGGAGCCTGAGAGAGATTGCCCACGGCGACACTGGTCCAGAGATCGTGACTCTTGCGCCTGGGGAGGAAAAGACAGTTACCCTCAATATCCCACCCGAGGCAACAACAACTACGGTCGCCCCACCAATTCTGACTCTTCATGAACCCTCAACCTCACCGCGTATCGCTGTTGGTAATAAGCTTCCTATCGTCTATTCGGTCACAAGCCCAGACGGTAGTCCAGTGACGACGACCTTCAAAGCCACAACCTTTACTCCCGCCTTTACTCCCGCTCCCTCCGCGCGTATCGATATCCAAATCGATAGCTGCACGACCACTAATGTTGGTGACCACCTAAGCTGTAGCTGGGACACGACCGGCTCTAAGCCTGGTGTCTATATTATCGATGCTGCATCGGTTAGCGGTACAGGCACGCCGGTGGTTGCCACCGCCCCGAGTACCATTACCCTGTTCCTGCCGACACCGGTCAGCTTTGCCTTTACCTCGCCCAGTAATGCTAATAGCGTCCGCGGTGCCTTCGGTTCGCCACTGACAGTGAAGTATAACTTTACTGACTCCTTCACGACGACGAAGGCTCAAATTTACTACGATACAGACAATACTGGCGCTGACGGTGTGGCCGTCTCTGGAACCTGCGCCAACCCGACACAAGGCACAAACCAATCCTGCACCTGGACGAATACTAGCGTTGCCCCTGGTCTCTATTATCTTTACGCTTCAATCGCCCCAACTGTTGTCTACTCAACCGGTCCGGCCTGGATTCTGCCTGGCACACCGACGACCCTCAAAGCGACCAGTACGATCGCCAAGCAGGTCCAGCTCACCTGGACCGATACGACGGCTCTAGGCAGTACTGGTACCTTTGAAATCTACAGACTGAGCCCGGCGTACAGGAACTATACCCTGATTGGTACCTATAGCCGTTCTAATTTGGTCAACCTCAACGCCAACAGTACGATCGACAAAACTGTGACCAGTGGTGCCACGTATTCATACAAGGTGCGTGCCTACCAAACCCTGCCCGGAGGGCAGAAGCTCTATTCTGATGATTCGAACCAGGTTACGTTGAAGGTGAGGTAGGCGCAATCGGCGAGGCTTGCTGAAAATCGCGAAAACGGGTACAATGAACTCGTTAACCGTTATTATTGATATATAAGTCCGGTCCACTATCTTGAATCGATTTTACGCTTTTAAAGAACAGCCTAGCTTAAGCTAAGAGACGACATATCGCGCCGCTGTTTTTGGCGGTGTGACTCAAGATACTTGGTGGGGCCGCGACGGAAAGGAATCGTTGTGACCTATTTACCCTATATTGCGGTGGCCGTTTTAGGTGTGGTGGCCGGTTTTATGGTGCGTAAGCAACTGGCGGCGAAAAGTGAGCAGAACGTCGAAGCGAAGCAAAAAGAACTCCTCCTGACCGCGAAAGCCGAGGCGCTACGTTTTAAGGAGGAGGCAAAAAAAGAGGAAGAGGAGAAACGACGACGGCTCGATGAGATTGAGAAAAATATGATGCGTCGAGAGGAAACGTTGGACCGGCGCGCCGAGCTCCTCGACCATGAACGAACCGCCATTGAGGTAAAGCAAAAAGATGTCGAGAGCTTGAAGACGCAGCTTACCGAGACACGCGTTCGTCACCAGACCGAGCTGGAAAAAGTCGCCCAGCTGACCAAGGAGGAGGGGCGTGATCTCCTTTTGGCGCAAATCGAAAAAGATTACAAAGAAGATCTAGTTAAAAGAATCAAAGATTCGAAAGAGGCGCTTCAAGAAGATTCGGAAAAGCTGGCCCGTAAAATCTTATCGACGGTCATTCAGCGACTGGCGAGCGAGCACACGACCGAGTCGGTGACCTCGACTGTCGTCATCCCAAACGAAGAGATGAAGGGTCGGATTATTGGCAAGGAAGGGCGCAATATTCAGCACTTTGAAAAGGTGACCGGGGTTGATTTGATGATCGACGAAACGCCCGACGCCGTCACCCTGAGCTGCTTCGATCCAATTCGCCGTCACGTTGCTAAGGTAACGCTGGAGCGCTTGGTCGCCGATGGTCGGATCAATGCGAGCACCATTGAGGAGATCTTCAAAAAGGTCACCGAAGAGGTCGGCAAGGAAGTTAAGGAAGCCGGTGAGGCGGCCGCCTATGAAGCCGGCGTGTCCGGCCTACATGTCGATGTTTTGAAGATTCTCGGTCGCCTTAAATTTCGGACCTCATATGGCCAAAACGTATTGCGCCACTCGATTGAGATGGCCCATATTGCCGGCATGTTGGCCGAAGAACTGGGTGCCGATCCGGCCGTCGCGCGGGCCGGGGCCTTGCTCCACGATCTGGGCAAAGCGGTAGATCACGAAGTGCCGGGCACTCATGTGGAAAT